>JAOTUP010000060.1 GCA_029863825.1 Acidobacteriota bacterium
GCCAACGAGTACGTGGGCTGGTACGGCGGCGTGCCCGAAGATGCTCCGGATCTCGAATGGGAGACGATCTACGAGAAGCCTCTCGTAGTAAGCGAGTTCGGCGGTGGGGCTTTGGCGGGGTATCACGGTGATGAGGCGACTCGCTGGACGGAGGAATATCAGGCGAACCTCTATCGCAACCAGATCGCGATGCTGCGGAAGATTCCGTTTCTGGCCGGGACGAGTCCCTGGATTCTCGCCGACTTCAGGTCGCCTCGTCGGCTGCTGCCAGGAATTCAGGAATACTGGAACCGGAAAGGACTCATCTCGGAGACGGGAGTGAAGAAGCAGGCGTTTTTCGTGCTGCAGTCGTTCTATCGCGAGCTCGAAGCTGCAGCGGCTGGATGCGGAAGGGATTGAACGCAGGTGGTTGCGGCATTGCGCCGATGCCACCGGGATAGACTTGGTTTCATGTACGGCACATCGAATGCAAAGACCCCTGAGGAGTACATCGCCGAGGTGGAAGAGACGCGCCGTGGCGACATTCAGCAGCTGCACGATCTGGTGCGCCAGGTGGCGCCAGAGCTCGAGCCGACGATGGAGTTCAAGATGCTCGGCTACGGTCCGTTCCACTACAAATACGCGAGCGGCCGCGCGGGTAAGTGGACGAAGATCGGCATTGCCAACAACAAGCGGTACATTTCCCTCTATTGCTGTGCCGCGGACGAAGACGGCTATGTGGCCGAGCGCTACCGCGAGCGGCTACCGAAAGCCGACATCGGCAAGAGCTGCGTGCGATTCAAACGCCTGTCGGATCTCGACGAGGATGCGCTCCGAGATCTGATCAGCGAAAGCGCTGCCGCCGGGTGGGGGATGTAGTCGGCGACGCAAGCGCCGGCCGGGCCGCGTCACCGTTCGGCGCCTGGAATGTACCGGTCCTGCCAGGCCTGATAGAGGTCTTGGAGCTCCCGTCCAAGGCCCTGTTGCCTCCTGCGCAGGGTCTCCACCAGGCTGGATCGCGAACGGAGAGTGAAGTAGCGACGGGCATCGCTCCACGCGCCTCTCCACCGTTCGCGGATCCAGAGTCCGGTCACGGCGATGAGCGGCGCGCAGACCAGGGTCAGGAGGCCGGGCCAGAGACCGAGGGAATACCAGCTGAGCGCCGAGACCAGGACGGTCCAGAGCGGGTACACGGCCATCCCGATGAGGAGCTTGTAGGTCGATTGCACGTCCTCGAGCGGCGGGGCAAGTCGGGCCAGAAGACCTGTCAGGCGATAGGGCGGCCAGTACAAAACCGCACTCAACGCGGCGATCACCAGAGCTGCAGGTCCGAGGACATGGAGACGGCGCAGGGTCCACTGAAGAGCAGTTGTCACATCCGTTCGTGATCGCAAAGACTGCGGTGACAGACGCAAGCGCTCGAGCCGCCGCCGGTGGTTGTCGATCGAGGCGGCGAGCCCGGTCCAGTGCGTGTCAGCCTGACGTCGCAGCGCCGCCAGGATTTCGGTCGTCGTTCGGACCCGGGCGATGTGCCCGTCGGGTTCGTCTGCGCCACCGGCAACTTCCGCTTGCCAGATCTCCTCGGCGCATCGCACCAGAGGCTCGTCCTCCCACTGCTCGAGGTTCAATGTCACTCGACGCAGAGCCTTGTCGATTCGATCGGTGAGCTCTCTGACCGCGTCGTGATCGTCGTCGCTGCGGGCCGCGAGATCATCCCAAGCGATGGGCTCACCGAGGACGACCAGCGCTTGAGAGCGGAAGGCGGTCTTGTTGCGCAGGACGAGTCCAACCGGGACGAGAGGGAAGCTACGGCCTTCACGGCTGGAGAAACCCAGCGCCATCCGGGCGCTGCCGGTTCTGAGACGGGCGAGCTCGGGCTCGCTGTGGCTGACGCCTTCGGGGAAGATGCCGATGGCGGCTCCGGTCGAGAGGGCCTCGAAAACAGAGGAAAACGCGTGCACGTTCTGCTGCATGGCGTCGGCATCATCGATTCGCCGATGGACCGGAATCGCGCCGACCGCCCGCAGTAACCAGCCGATTCGACGAGTCGCAAAGAGCGGCGCCTTGGCGAGAAAGCGAACCGGTCGACCTGCGACGGCGAAGACGAGTACCGCATCGACGAGAGAATTGGGATGATTGGCAACCAGGAGCACGGGCCCTTGCCGAGGCGGCTGTAAACCGACGCAGTCGAGACGGTAAAAGATGCGTGCTGCCGCGCCGGCGATGAGCGAGCCTACGGGCAGCAGCCACATGGTGAGACCTCTCGTCTCTCTAGCGAGCGGCCGCGGCGATGCCTTCGCGTTCGTCGACGGCGAGGAGCAGTACGAAGCCGGCGGCGAGCAGGACGAGGACGACCGCCACGCCCGCGCGCTGCGAATCGAACGCCTGGGTCAGCACGCCGAGCAGAAAGGGACCGAGGAAGGCGGTCGCCTTGCCGGAAAATGCGAAAAAGCCGAAGAACTCGTTTTCCTTGTCCGGCGGCACAAAGCGCCCCATTAGCGACCGGCTGGCCGACTGATTGGGTCCGACGAAGATGCCGATGAGAATGCCTGCGATCCAGAACCAGAATCGGCTCGGCGCGAGGACTGCCACAAGCGTTGCCGTCATGAGGCCGACGAGGGTGATCAGCAGGGTCTTCTTGCCGCCGAGGTAGTCATCCAGAAAGCCGAGTGCGAAGGCGCCGAGTCCGGAGGTCACGTTGAGAACGATTCCGAACTTGAGGATGTCTTCCATGCTGAAGCCGAAGGTTCCGGCGGCGTAGATGCCCCCAAAGGCGAAGACGGTGATGAGACCGTCGTTGTAGAGCAGGCGAGCGAGGAGAAACCGGAGAATCTGGCGGTACTGACCGATCTCTCGGAAGGTGGTCGACAACTGCCGCAGCGTTTCACTCAGAACGCGCCCGGGCGGTGACACTTGCGATCGATCCTCTTTCACCCAGAGGAAGATCGGCACACTGAAAACCGCGAACCAGGCGGCGACCAGCAGGTTGGTTGCGCGAAGATGCTCGCCGTTGATCTTGGAGACTCCGAACCAGGGGACCTCCGGCTGGACGAACAGGACGAGAGCCAGGACGAGGGCGAGCAGGCCGCCGCCGTATCCCAGCGCCCAGCCATAGCCCGAGATGCGGCCGATCCGCGCAGGCGGCGCGATGTCGGGGAGGAAGGCGTTATAGAAGACGAGCCCCATCTCGAAGCTGACATTGGCCAGCACGAACCAGAAGAGCGCCAGACCGACTTCGCTCGGCAGTGGAGTATACAGCGCCACTGTGCCGACAATGCAGGTGATGGTCGAGAGCAACAGGAACCTCTTGCGGAAACCACCGCGGTCGGCGAGGGCGCCGAGAACGGGAGACAAGAGCGCCACGGCGATTGCCGTGGCCGTCACTCCGCGCGACCAAAGGGTGGTGCCGCGAATCGGGTCCGGGGCGATGACTTCAGTGAAGAAGGTGGCGTAGAGGAACGTCACCACGAGTGTGGTGAACGGGGAGTTGGCGAAGTCGAAGCAGGCCCAGGACCAGACGGCGCGACGGCTGTAATGGTGTTCGACCATCACGACATCCCGTCAGTGACAGCGGAAGTTGCAGCGCACCAGTTCACTATGTTCACCTCGGAAGCTGCCCCGGTCGAGCGAGGCCCGCCTCCGCCACAGAGGTCCTCCAGGCTCTCTGATCATCAGCGATCCGCTCGCTGACTCTACGACATTCCGGGCGACTGAAGGAGCTGCAGTTGCAGTACCTGTCGGAGTGCTCCGGTGCGATCCGGCTGGCGGATGTTGTGCGCAGCAGGCGCCCGCACGAACCGTCAGGGTCGTCGTGCGAGGGCATTCGGACCAAGTGAATGGGTGGCGTCGGGGGCAGCGTCAGATCTGCGGCTCGTGGCGTGGAGTCAGGGCACGATCCCGCATTTCTCGCACCGGAGTCGGGCTTCGAATTAGGCGAGCGGCCGCTCTTCGTCGGTGCCCGAGGGGGAAAGATCGACCAGCAACGAGCCGCCGCACTCACGACAGGCCAGGCGGTCGAGACCGAGCGACTCGGCGAGCGTGTGGGCGTCCAACGAGACCGGGTCGATACCCAGACGAAAGTGCGTGTCGGACCGATGGCTGCGCTTCTCGGCAAGGACGCTGCGAATCGTTGCCACCACGTCGTCGGCTTTGGACGTGGCTTTGACCAGGTACTTATCCGCCCCCAGCGCCACGACCTGCTCGACCAGGCTTTCCTGCTCCTTGGCTGAGAAGACGATAACGGGGATGTCACTGAAGGCGCTGTTCGCCTTGATTCTCTTCAGTACTTCGAGACCGTCTATCGTCGGAAGTCCCAGATCGAGGAGGATGAGATCGACGTGATTGTTGGCGAGTATCTCGAGCCCCTCTTCCCCGGTGCCTGCGATGAGCGCTTTGTAGGAACCAAGGAGCAGCTTGTGGTGGTAGAGCTTCTGGACCAGTCGCGAGTCGTCGATCAGCAGGATGGTTCCGTGCATGGCGCGGTCTTTCTCGCGGCCGCAGTGCCCGAGGAGCGGCCGTCGGGAGAAGTGTAAGGGCAGCGCGAGAATCGCGCTGTGAGATCTGGACAACAGATTCGGCTGACCGGCGGGGATTGCGCACGAGCTGCCACGCAGCGAGCGGAAGATCCGGCCAAGTGCCTTCCGAGGGGTGTGCCCGGAGACACTACTCAACCGTCTTCGACGAGAGCGAGACGGCCTGAGGGGCGTCGGTTTTTTAGCCGAGTCGCGAAAAAAGTGACTGAGCTCGCGCAGGAAATCAGGACACGCCGAAATCCTCGGGCGGTAGCCCGAGAAGATCGCACAGCGACCTGATGGCGTCGGGATCGAGGTGCTCATTGCGAGTCAGGCCGGCGAGGCGGAGGGCGGAAACGTCGACTCCACGCCCGAATTCGTGCTCGATCTGCCGCACAAACTCGGTCAGAGTGGGACCATTCCAGCCGATGAGGGGTATGGCACGATGCGGCCCATCGCTTGACCGCGGCTGAAAGCGCTCGAAAAGCGACCGCTGGTGGATCTGTTCTCTCATGGCATCCTCCATGACCTAATTCGTCGGAATTCGGCCGCGGGATCTTGCACTGGGCCATCCCGCAACCCGGGTGCCATCGAAAGTTATTGCAAGAATGAGTCCGGAAGTTCCCGGTTTTCAGCTCCTGCTGCCGAGTCTCAGCTTAATGGGTCGCGATGCGGCTGAGCCGCCCGGTTTTTCCAAGGCGGTCAGGGCTTTTCGCCGGGGAGCTTGTCTGCAATGACGTGCGGAATCGTGATTGCCTCGGGCGGCCGGTCGGCATGTAGTACGCAGCAGACCGAGGTCATCTGTCCCTCGGCCAGGAGGTGTTCCTGCCGCAAAATCCTGAAGTCGTAGGTCATCGAGCGCTGGCCGCACCGGCGGACGCGCACTTCGACCTCCACCGCATCCCCGAAACGAGCCGGTTTGAGATAGCGGCAAGTGACCTCCACCCGGGGCCAGCCGATAACAGTACCCTCGTGCTCGAAGTGAACATTGATGCCGCGGTCGCGGAGCATCTCGTGTTCGGCGGTCTCCATGAAGACGAGAAAGCGGGAGAAGTGGACGATGCCGCCGACGTCGGTGTCGGCGAAATCGATGCGCCGCCGGTAGGTGAAGACAGGAGGAGACAGAGAGTCGCTCACGCGGCAGAGCTTATCGGAGGCACCGATTGGCGGTAGGCTTCGTAGGTGAAGGCCTTGACATTCCACGGTCCGGGGGACATCCGCTTCGAGGAGGTGCCCGACCCTCGTATCGAGCGCCCCGAGGACGTCGTCGTCAGAGTCGACGTCGCGGGTCTGTGCGGCTCGGATCTTCATCCCTACGCCGGTCGCGAGAAAGGTCTCGACCACGAAACCGTGATGGGGCACGAGTTCGTGGGCGAGGTGGTCGCAGTTGGCGCATCCGTGCGGCGATTCGGTATCGGCACGCGCGTCGTGGCGCCGTTTTCGACGAGTTGCGGCATCTGCTTTTTCTGTCGTTCCGGCCTGACCTCGCGCTGCGAGTTGGGGCAGCTTTTCGGCTGGCGAGAGGGCGGTCGTGGGCTCCATGGGGGGCAGGCTGAGTTCGTTCGCGTGCCGCTGGCCGATTCGACGCTCGAGCCGGTGCCGGATGCCCTCAGCTCGGAGCGGGCGCTCTTCGCCGCCGACATTCTGCCGACGGGCCTGTTCGCCGCCGAGCTTGGAGCGGTGAGGCCGGGGACGACCGTCGTCGTTCTCGGCTGCGGCCCGGTGGGACTTCTGGCGATCGTGAGCTCGTGGCGGCGCGAAGCGAAGCGGGTTCTGGCGATCGACTCGATTGCCGAGCGCCTCGAGCTCGCGGCGCGCTTTGGCGCCGAGACGCTGCATCGTGACGACAAGGATCTAGAAGCCGCGGTCAGGCGAGTGACCGCGGGTCGCGGGGCCGACATCGTTCTCGAGGCTGTCGGCTCACCGCAGGCGACTCGATTCGCCGTCGATGTCGTGCGCCCGGGAGGCACGGTGGTGGCGATCGGTTTTCACATCGAGACGGCGTTCGCGTTTCCACCGGGTGAGGCGTACGAGAAGAATCTCACCTATCGCGCCGGGCGCTGTCCTGCGAGGCGCTTCATGTGGGAATCACTGGCCATCATGACAAGCGAAGGAGAGCGTCTCGAATCGATAGTCAGCCATCGGCTTCCACTCATCGAGGGCCCGCAAGCCTACCGACTTTTCGAGCAGAAGCGCGACAGGTGCATCAAGGTCGCTCTCAGGCCCTGAATGCCGATGGCAAGGGCGGGTCCGGCCCCGCGACGAGAACAGCGACGCGGCCTTTCTTCAGCTAGCCGTCGTGTTGTCGGCGGTTGTCAGGCACCCGAGGATGAGATTGCGCTTCGAGAAGTGCCCGAGGCTCGCACGGCTCACCATATCCTCAGGACCGAGCAGCCGGCGGACGATGCGGTCGACGGAACAACCCTCGGCGCGAAGGGCGTGAGCGCGCTCACGCAGTTCAACGAGGTGTGCGAGCTTGTTCTCGAGCTTTTCTTTCGCCGGTTCGACGATGCCGCGGTGCGAGCAGAGCAAAGTGTCGAACTCGTAGTCGAGGATGCGACGTAAGCTGGCCATGAGAGCAGGAAGATCCTCGTCGCGCCGCAAGTAGCGCAAACGGGTGGCGACGTAGAGATCGGCACCGAAGAGAAGGCCGCGCCCGGCGTCCAGCAGGCACGTCATGTCGGGTGAATGGCCGGTGAGAAGAATCGGCTCTAGGGCCGTGCCATCGGCGAGCTCGAGAGTCTTGGGAAGAGCCTCGGCGGCGACGCGGCCGGGCCGCCCCCAGAAAACGCGGCGATACATTTGCAACGGAAAGCCGTCGGCGAGAGGCGCAAGACTCTCTGCCGGCGCCAGAAGGCGGGAGATGCCAAGTCGCGGAAACCGCGACAGGTTGCCGGCGTGGTCTTCATGATGATGCGTCACGACGACCTGGTCGACAGGTCTTTCGAGAGCAAAATCACGGACCGCCTTCCACTGGTTGGGCGGCCCGGTATCGATCAGCGTGGTACCGAGGCGCCACACGATGCATGTGGTGTTGACGCGATGTCCAAAGCGGCCGACGCGAAGGCCTTCGACGTCGCGCCGCTCGATGCGCTCACCAACGTTCATCGTTGTCCTTCGCGAGGTTCTCTCGATCAGTTGGCGAGATAACCGTAGAGTGTGACGCTGGCCGGCAAATCCGTCGTGTTGAAGAAGTAGACGCGATAGCTGGGGAACGCGAGCTCGGCGGGTGGCAGCGAGATCGCGAAATAGGTGCCGGTCTCGGCACTGACTGGTGCCTCGACGCGAAGGGTCAAGAGCGTCTCTCCGTCCTCCTCGAACGCGGCTTTGAAGAACGGCAGGTCGGGCACAAGTAGTGCGCCGACCGTCCCGTCGCCTGGGTAGTTGGACTTGATCTGGCCGGCGAGACTCAGGACACCGGAACGAAAGCCATGAGCGGTGAGCAGACCCGCGGCCACCAGATTGGTGATTCGATCGGGATCGGCCGGGGCGACGACGGCCTCCGAGATCGACACCAGCGTCGTGCCGGGCGCCGGCTTCCCGATCTCGACAGTGCCGCGGATCGGTTGAATCTCCGGGAAGTTGACGACGCGGACCTCCTCGGGCTCGGCGGCGAGCGTGGGAAGCGCGAATGCCGTCAGCAGGAGAACGGCGCAGACGAGAGTTCGTTCGTGTTTCATGATGAGCCCCTTTCGCTTCCAGTCTACGACCTCACGGGGTGAGCTGTCGCTCTTCCTTGCGCTGGCCGTGCCGCCGGTACAATGCCTCGGCAGTCGACTCGAAATCCGT
>JAOTUP010000061.1 GCA_029863825.1 Acidobacteriota bacterium
GACGCGGCTCATCCCTCCTTCACCGATCTCTCGCAGCACGCGCCAGGGACCGAGCCGTGTGCCCTCAATCCGGCCGCCGCTCAGCCGCGAAGGAGGATCCGAGAAACTGGACGCGACCAGGTCCGCCGCTCGCTTCTCGAGAAAAGAAGGCGTGTTCTCTTCCGCTCGGATCAGCGACTCCACCTCAGCCTTCAGCTCGGGATCGGAGGCGCACCGATCACGGAGAAACACCTCGCGCTCACCCGGTTCGAGCTCGAGCGCTTGCTCCAGAAGTGCTCGGATCTCGGACCAGCGGGCGGCGTCCATCGCCTAGCAGCCCGTTGTAGAAGTCGAGACGGCCCCGTTGCGTGCGCCATGTGTCCAGATGCCAGGCGCCGCGACGCAGGCGATGCCGGAGCATCGTTGAGGAGCGGCAACGCCGCAGCTGGGCTCATGGCGCTGCAACCCAAAGGGCGATAGGGTTTTACGGCACGACTGCTTCGTTACTCGTCGTCGACGATGGCACCGCATTGACTCCATCCTCATGCCTTGTATTCGTGCCGTAAGGCCCTGTCGCGCGACCATCTGGACTTCTACCACGGGCTGCTAGGCTCCGAGTTCCCGCGCCAACCAGGCCTTGGCGGAGCGCCAGTCGCTGCGCACCGTGCGCTCAGAGATCCCCAGCGCCTGACCAATCTCGCACTGCGTCATGCCACCGAAGAACTTGCACTCGACCACTCTTCCAAGACGTGGATCCATCTCTGAGAGTCGATTCAGCGCCTGGTCGACCGCAAGGACGGTTCCCTCGTGGCCCGTGTCCTTTCCCTTGACGCTGCCGAGGTCCAGCGTCACGACCGTACCGCCCCTCTTCTTCGCCCGCCGATGACGGAAGTGATCGACGAGCACCTGGCGCATCGCGCGGGCAGCGAGGGCAAAGAAATGCGCCCGGTTCTGCGCCGACCTGCTGCCCGTGCCAAAGAGCTTGAGGTACGCGTCGTGGACCAGTTCGGTCGTGTCGAGAGTGCCTCCTTGCTGCCGGCGCAGCTGCCTGCGCGCAATCCGTCGCAGCTCGGCGTAGACGTGGTCGAAGAGGGTCGACCACGCCTCACGGTCGCCGCTCTCGGCCCGTGACAAGAGATCGGTGATGGCGTGATCCGTCCGTGCGTACTTCATGAATCGACGGCACCTTGGTGGTGCCTCCGCGTTCCCTCGACCTCTCGCAGTTCACTCAACTCTAGCCCAACATCCTTTCGAGTGAGCACTCGAGATCTCCGTGTCCCCCTGGACTCCTGGTAACCAGAGCTTGAGCTGGGACACTCATGCCAGACCGCAGACGAGCCCTCACGCCCTCACGCCCTCATGCCCCCACGCCCTCGAGCCCTTGTTCGCCCCCTACGACTCCCTCAAAGCCGTCGCCACCGGCAGGCGTGCCGCGCGGATGGCCGGGAAGAGGCCACCCACGAGGCCGATCAGCAGGGCGTAGACAATGCCGTTCTTGAGCAGGGTCGCATTGACGTCGAAGGCAAACGCGATCTGGGAAAAGCTCTGGAAGTTGATCGTCGCGGCACGGAACCCGTCGAAGGCCAGATAGGCAAGCCCGCCGCCGATGAGCCCGCCGACGAGCGCCAGCAGCAGCGACTCGAACAATACCGAGACGACCACGGGTCCCGACTTGAAGCCCAGTGCTCGCAGCGTGGCGATCTCACGAGTGCGCGCCGACACCGCCGTGTACATGGTATTGAGAGCGCCGAACATCGCTCCGAGGCCCATGAGGGCGGCGATCAGTGACCCCAGGCCAACGATGATGCCACGCAGCACGGTCGATTGGTCGGAGTAGAAGTCAGCTGCCCGCTCGACCTTGACGTTGAGCCGTGGATCGGCCGTCAGCGAATCCTTGAACTCGGTGAATGACCCACTCGAGGCGAGCTTCGTGTACACGGACTGGTAGGAGTTGCCGCGACGGTAGGCCGACTGGACGACCGCCGCATCCGCCCAGATCTCACCTTCGGCGATGCCGCCGCCGGCTTCGAAGATACCGACGATAGGCCACTGCTCTCCCCCGACCTCGATGCTCGAGCCGAGGTCGAGGCCGGCAAACTCGCGCGCCGCGCCGGCACCGACCACCAGCTCGGCCAGGCCCCACTCGAATGGCCGGCCCTGGACGACCTCGAGGTTGCTGCGCACCTTGAATGCGGGGCGGGATACGCCGCGCAGGGGCACGTTGGCGTCCGTCCCCGTCGAACGTTTCGGCAAGTTAATGATGACAAAAAGCTCCGGCGAGGCCAGAGCGCCTTCCGCGTCGCGCGCGATCCCGGGCGCATCGGTGATGACCTCGGCCTGCGTCCCTCCGAGCCCGCTCATCATCTCCGAGTCCGAACCACTGCGCATCACGATCGCGTTGTCCGGATCGGCGGAGTTCTGCACCATCAGCCGTATGCCCTGGGCAATCGAAAGTACTCCGACCAGCACCGCGACGACGCCGGCAATGCCGAAAACCGACGACAGAGCAGAGCCTTTGCGCTCGGGTAATGTCTGCAAACTGAATCTGGTCACCGACACCGTCTGTAGCAGCCAGTTGATCATCCCGGGTTACCTCCTCAAGGCGTCGGCGATCTGCAGCCGCTGCGCTTGCAGCGACGGCAGAATACCGGCCGCCAAGCCGACGAAAAGCACTAGCAGGACTCCTATAAGAATGTCCTTCGCCGGAAAGTAGTAAATAGGGAGGGCTCCGCCGGTGGGATCTCCCTTGATAGTGATGAAGAGCCAGGATAAGGCTAGTCCAAAAAAACCGCCGATGGCGGCCAAGAGGCACGATTCACCGAGCACCAGTCCCAGAACGCCACGGTCGGTGAATCCCACTGCCTTGAGCACCGCAAGCTCGTTGATTCGCTCTCGCACCGTCTGCGCCATCGTGTTGCCTGCCACGAGCAGAATAGTGAAGAAGACGGCAGAGAGGATGGCCATGAAGATCTTGGCGATATTGCCCACCTGGTTGGCGAAACCCTGGATGAAGGCGCCTTCGGGCTCTGCTTTGGTTTCGGCCGGCGAATTGGCGAACTCTACGTCGATCGCTTCGGCGATCTCCGCCGCGCGCTCCGGGTCCTTGATGCGAACGTAATACCAACCCACCTGGCCCTCACCCCATTGCCGGGCCTCGTCGAAGTAGTCGTGGCGAAAGAAGAATTGGCTCGTGTCGGTTCCCTTCTCGGCACCTTCATAGATCCCGACCAGGTCGAACTCCCAGCTGTTGCTGCCGTCCTTCTTGGTCCAGATCGTCGCCTGTAAGGGAATCCGGTCGCCGACCTTCCAACCGAAGCGATCCGCAGTAACCCGGCCAACGATCGCTCCGGTTCGCGTGGCCAGCCAGGCTTCCCGTTCTTGGGGCTCGAGGATGTACTCCGGGAACATCTCCATGAACGGTCCCGGCTCGACAGGTATCTGGGCGAAGAAGTTCGACGGCTTCTGGTAGATGCCGCCGAACCAGGTCGCGTGGACCGCCAGGTCGACGCCTTCGATTCTCTCCATGCGATCGCGATAGCTCTCCGGAAGGAACTGGATGATCGAGACCTTGTGTCTGACGACCAGGCGGTCCAGACCCGCCACTTGGACACCCTGGTCGAAGGCGATCCGAACAGCGGCAAGAAACCCGAATAGTAAGAACGCGACCGTGATCGACAGCGCTGTCAGCGCGGTGCGCAGCTTCTTGCGTTTGAGATTGCTCAGAATCAGTCGTAGGTACTTCATTCCACCGGCTCCAGACTCAGCTGCCCCTTGTCGAGGTAGACCGTTCGCGACGCGCGCGCAGCGGCGTGGGGGTCGTGCGTCACCATGACGATGGTCTTGTCTTGCTCCCGGTTGAGGGTCTGCAGCAGTTCCAGCACCTCGTCGCCGGACTTGCGATCGAGATCCCCGGTCGGCTCATCGCACAACAGGAGCGTCGGATCGGTGACGATGGCCCGCGCGATGCCGACCCGCTGCTGCTCGCCGCCCGAAAGTTGCCGCGGATAGTGCTTCATACGGTGCGACAGGCCGACGACCGACATCACCGTGTCGACGTGCTCTCGGCGTTTCTTGGCCGAGAGATGCGTCAGAAGCAGCGGCAGCTCGACGTTGCGAGATGCGTTCAGCACTGGCAGCAGGTTGTAGAACTGGAACACCAGGCCGACGTGACGAGCTCGCCACGACGCCAGCTTGCGGTCCGACAACTTGTCGATGCGCTGACCGCCGACCGTCACACTCCCGGCGCTCGGACGGTCGAGGCCACCGATCAGGTTGAGAAGCGTCGACTTCCCCGAGCCAGAGGGACCCATCAGCGCCAGAAACTCGCCCTCCGGGATCTCCAGATCGAGTCCACCGAGAACATGGATCTCCTCGGCGCCGCGTTTGAAGACTTTGTCGACGTTCTTGAGGTCGACCAGCAGTCCGTTGCTCCCACTCATGTCGTTCGCTCCTTCACTTGATCACCCTCCTCGAGCGCTCCCGAAGCGCCGATGACAACGCGCTCCCCGGCTGCCAGTCCGGACAGGACAAATGCCTCGGTCTTGGTCGTCTCGCCCAGTTTTACCGCTCGTCTTTCGACGATGTTCTCCTTCACGACGAAGACGACTTCCGAGGTCCCGTCGGTGTGGATGGCCTCAGCAGGTACGACGATCGCCGTTTTCGCGGATCCAGCTTCTGCGGCGCCGCCCTGAAAGGCCACGCGAATGCCCATGTCGGGGAGAATTCGCGGGTCCAGCTCGTCGAAACCGATGCGCACTTTGACCGTCGCGGTCTGCCGATCCGCAGTCGGAATGATGGCGATGACCTGGCTCGGGATCTTCCAGTCGGTGTAGGCATCGAGCGTCGCTTCCACCCGCTGACCGGCCGTGACCCGGTTGATGTAGGCCTCGTTGACATCGACTTCGATTTCGAGTGACGACATGTCGACGATTGTCCCGATGCCGGTCCTGGTGAAGCCGCCCGATGACATCGGCGAGATCATCTCCCCCGGCTGGGCGTTCTTTGCCACGACAATGCCGTCGAACGGGGCACGGATGACCGTGTCATCGACCGACTGGCGCGCCACCGCCAGCGCACGCTCTGCCACGCCTACTGCCTGCTGCTGACTCTCGAGACGGGCACTCAGCGAGTCGACCTCGGCTTGTGCGCGGTCGAGCTCCGCCTGACTTGCCACCCGATCGGCGACCAGCTTCGTCATGCGGTCGAGGTCGAGCTGCGCCTCGGCTCGCCTGACTCGCGTCTCCTCGAGCTCGGTTCGCGCCGCGCCGAGCTGGGCTTCGCTCAAGCGAACCGAGGCCATGGCATTCGAGTTGTCGAGCCGCGCC
The DNA here is from genome assembly GCA_029863825.1 of Acidobacteriota bacterium. Taxonomy (GTDB): domain Bacteria; phylum Acidobacteriota; class Thermoanaerobaculia; order Multivoradales; family JAHEKO01; genus JAOTUP01. The sequence goes on from JAOTUP010000061.1 coordinate 5,304, forward strand.
AGCACTTGGCCGACCCGCACCTGCATCCCCTCCTCGATCAGCACTTCCAGGACTTTGCCCGTGACCTTGGAGGACACCGTGGCCTGACGCCGTGCCGTCACGTACCCGGAGGCGTTCAGAATCGTCGTGTCGCTGCCCGCCTTGACCTCGCGAGCGATCGCTGTCTCGACCTCGGTGACGTCCGGGCGGCTCAGCCACCACGCGCCGAGGGCGATCATCAACAGAACGGCCACGACGACAAGTATCCACCAGCGCGACCCACTCGACTCCGGCGGCCGATCGATCTTCAGACCGTCGAGCTTGTCGCCCATCTCACTCATGCCAACCTCTCGTCTTCGTCCCTCATCCGTCCTCTACGCGTCGAGCCGGCCCAGGTTTTGCCGCCTCCTCGAGATCCTCCCTTCACGGCTCGCTTCCACCCGCGTTACGTCAAGAAGGTGCCATTCTCTCACGCCGTCGGCAGGGATTCCTCCCCAGACAGGACTGTAGAAGGCTGACAAGTGCCCGCCGGCTCGCGCCGTGACGGGATTGGCGTTGCCTGACTGGACACCGTTTTCGACCTTCCTTGCCACCGACATCGCCGCGGCTCGACAGTCCGGGATCGCCTCCCCGACGAGCCGAATCCGCGCTTCGCTGCCCGCCCCTGCCTCCAGACCGGCAGCTCGAGCCTTCCCGGTGCAGGACTTTCCCGTCCTTCGGTGTATAACTGTCGCGGAGATCACCAAGTGGATCAACTCACTCTCAACTGGGGTCCGCCGGTCGACATTCGCATCGGCAACGGCCCGCTGGCGACCGAGCGCATGCTGCTCGAAGACATCGAGGCGCTCCTGGAGGAGCTCGGCGAAACGGTGCTGAAGCGCCCGTTGCTCGTCGTCGTTCCCTCTCGCAGCCTTCGTCTTCACGTCATTGAGCGACTGCTCTCGACCCGGAAGCGCGCCCTCGCCGGCGTCGAGTGCCGGACTCATCGCAGCCTTGCCGCCATGATCCTCGAGGCTACAGGCATGCCCACTCGCTACGAGCCCGACCGCGTGGCGCTGTTTGCGCGCCGTTTTTCCCGCCAAGAGACGGCGCTGGCGACTGCGCTCGACCACCTGGCCGAAGGCTACAAACCTGTTGTATCCGCGGTCAGCGATCTACTCGATGCGGGACTCGACTCCGCTCACCGGGAAGCGCTGGAAGACACTCTCGAGGAAGACGGCTCACATGTTGCCACCAAGGCCGACATCGCACGAGCACGCGCAATCGTCGGCGTTGCCACGCGGACAGTCGTGGCGATGAAAAACGTCGAGTTGGATCGCGCCTCTACTCTGCTGGCCAAGGCAACCGAAATCGTCCGGTTTCGCTCACCTCGCCCCGTGTCGGCGGTCTGCGTCTACGGCTACAGCGACGCCACCGGTGTCGCCACCGACTTTCTCGAAGGCCTCTTGAAAACCTACGGCGGCCGTCTCTATCTCGACCAGCCGCCTGACCCGGCCTATCCCGACAGGATGGACGTCGGAGTGAGGTTCTCGCGTCGATTCAGCGAGCGGTTCGGCCACAGGACGCAGTCACGTGTCTCGATCCCGTCGGCACCGTCATCCGTCGAGATGTTCAAGGCATTGGGAGCCGACGCCGAGGTTCTCGAGGTCGCTACCCGAATACGAGCTCTCCTCGACGGCGGTCGCACGGCCGAGAGGATCGGCGTGGTTGCTCGATCGCTCACCCCATATCGAGATTCGCTCCGCACCCAACTCGCGCGGCTCGGGGTTCCGTTCTCCGGCGTCGGATCGAAAGGTCCGAGTGCGCCGCCCGCCTACCGCGTTCGGGCGCTCCTCGACCTATTGCGGCTTGCCGGCCGCACGCCCATCGAAAGGTGGCTGGAAGCGCGCTCGCCGAGCTCGCTTGCCGCAGCAGACTTCGACGTCCGACTGGCCCTTCACACCCTGGGCGCCGGACGCATCGAGGAAGCCGCGCTTCTCTCGATCCCGCGCGCCGCGCCGCACGGAAGCGTCAGGCTCCCCTTCGTGAACGGGTTGGCGCTCACTGAGCCGCGCGAGGACGACGTCGAGCGAAAGCCGTACGCGAGGCGGCGCCGTCTCGAGGCACGGACTCTCGAAAGGGAAACAGAGCTGGCCCGAGCGGTCATCCGCCTTCTCGATGGGGGCCGTGAGCCGCTCGCCGCCGACCGACGCCTGGAGCAGCTCGAAGCGCTTCTGACACTGGAGCTCGGCTGGGCGGCCGACGAACCGGTCGTCGACGAACTGCTGCTGCGTGCGCGGCAAGCCGTCGAGGGCCTACCGAGCGACTTCCTCCTCGACCTGGATGAGTGGATCGAATTCCTGGAAACCGCCTGGGATGAAGTCGGAAAGACCGACCTCGGCGGCAGTGGGGGCGGCGTCCAGGTCCTCGACGTGACTGAAGCCCGGGGAAGGACCTTCGATCAGCTCTTCATCATCGGCCTCAACCGCGGCACCTTTCCGAGAACTGTGCACGAGGATGCCATGCTTCCCGACTCCCTGCGCCGTGTCCTGGCGCGCAGCGGTCACGGCGTGCTTCCGGATTTGCCTCTCAAACTGGACGGCGTGTCAGAGGAGCGACTTCTCTTCGCTCAACTTCTCGCGGCCAGTCCTTCTGTCACGTTGTCGTGGCAGGAAGTCGACGATGAGCACACCTTCAAGACACCATCGCCCCTTGTCGAGCGCCTGCGCAGCTCGTCCGCGAGACACGACCGGAGCAGCTCCTGGAAGACGCCGCCGACAGCGCAGTCGCCGTTTTCGGTGGGCCGCCCGGAGAAGGACGGCAGACCCAGAAGCGCCTATGAAAACGCTGTACTGACGAGCATATTCGGTGACCG
>JAOTUP010000062.1 GCA_029863825.1 Acidobacteriota bacterium
GCTACTTCTCCTTCGCGGCCGTGCTCCTCCAACGCCTCCTGCGCCTGTCGGTAGTACTCGAGGGCGCGCGGATAATGACCGGCGGTCATAGCGACTGTTCCGAGTGCGGACAATGACATTCCGATTGGGTGCAGCAGGTTCTGGCGGCGACGCTCTTCCAAGGCCTCTTCGTGATGTTGCATCGCCGCGTCGAGTCGACCCGTGCGCAAGGCGATGTTGCCGCGGAAGAAGTGGCATGTGGCAGCCAAGGCGCTGGAGCCGACTTCCCGAAACGCCTTCTGTAGGTTGCTGAACAGCTGCTCGGCTTCCGAGAACCGGTTCTGTCGCAGGAAGAGCCGGCCGAGCTGAATCATCAGCAAGGCTTTCCGCCGGGCTTCGGTATTGGCTGCTGCTTTGAGAGCCTCCTGAATCGTTGTTTCGGCTCTGGAGTACTTGCCGGCCTCCTGCTCCAGCTCGGCTTTGATCGTGGCAAGCGCGAGCAGCCTGCGTGGCTGCGATCGGGCGAGCTCGATACCGTGAGCCAGATCCTCTTCGTATTTGTTGAGACAGCCCATTCGTCGCGCCAGTGGCAGCAGACGCCACAGGAGCTGCAGTTCGACCTGTTCGTCGCCTTCGCGCGTGCGGACCAAGCGGAGCTCCTTTGTCAGGGCGTCGAGCAGCTCCTCGCGCGGCACCTTCGCGGCATAGGAGGTCTTGAACACCTGCATCAAGGGTTCGAGTGCCTCGGCGGTTCCGGCCAGCAATCGATAGGAGCGCCAGTGCGATTCGCCGGACTGCCCGCTCAGTGCCAGGAGTTCGCCCAGCTGGTGACGAGCGATGAGGGCCGACTCTTCGGGAAAGCCGTGAGCGAGCGCTCTCGAGCTGACGGGTGAGACGATCCTCAGACCGTGCCCCCAGGGTGAGTCTTCTTGACGGAGGATTCGCGCCTCGAGCAGGGCGTGTTCCCAGCCGGGCTCCAACCGGTCGCCGAAGAGCGAGGCGGCAGCCGCCAACTCCGATGCCGGTACGGCAACTTCAATCAGCGAAAGGAGTCGAACCGGAAGTGGCGCACCCAGGCGTCCGACCTCGGCCTCGACATGCCGCACGAAGCGATGAGAGGGCTGAAACTGAGTCGTTTCATCGCCGCCGAAGAAAAAGTTGCCGTAGACTCGGCGCAGGTACTTCTCGTGAATAAGGGCGAAAAGACCCTCCTCGAAGGCGAACGGGTACCCCTGGACCGAGTGAATGAAACGTCCTTTGACGGCGCTCGGGATAGACAGTCCCTCCGTGATCTGGCCGGTCAGCTGCGCCATTTCTTCCGCGTTCAAGGGTGGGACATCGAGGACCGGGAAGGGTTCCAGCTCCCGCGGCCAGGCGATGCCCCCGCGCCCGACCAGTACAACGCGGAATCTCAGACCGAGATGACGCGACGTCAGCAGCGCTGAAACAAACTCGGTATCACTCTTGGTTGCTCGATGAAGGTCGTCGACGATCAGAAAGACGGGTGCGCTCTGGCTCGCTCCGAGATGGTCAAGGGCGGCCAGCGCCCGCTCGTTGAGCAGATTCTCGAACTTCGTTGGGTCACCTGAGCGTTTGCCCCCAAGCGCGTCGCGGACCTTGACGCGGTCGATGCGTCCTGCGAGCTTGGGGTGAAGAGCATCGCGCTCCTGCTGTTCCGACGGCAGCAGAAGATGATGGATGACCTGCTCGGCAAGAGACGGCGTGGGTGTGCGCTCCGGCCGTACGCGAAGCCAGAGTCGAAGGGCTCGAACGGAGGAGAGATGCTCCCAAACCAGTCTCGTCTTGCCGCATCCGAGAGAACCGGAAACGCGGGTGACGGATTCGGCGAGCAGACCGCTGAGACCAAGCTCCAGATGCGAGCGTGTGACGTATGGAGTCGCATGGCCAAAGACCTCTGGATTGCGCCACGGCAGATGATCGAGGCGGGGTTCCCCCAAGCGCAACAATGAAACGGCCTTGCCGGATGGACCTTCGTACTCTGGAACCGATGCCAGCATCGGCGGATACTCGAGCATCGTGGCGGCCCGACCCGTGACGTAGATCCCGGGCCCAAGCTCCGGCGGCTGTCGCCGCAGATCGTCGAGCAGGAAATCGCCCAGCAGTTGAGCCGTCGTACCCTCTACGACCGCAACTCCGGGCAGGATGAGCGTCGAGAGCCCTTGCTCCCCTCCCGGCGCGCCCGCGTCACCCCAAGCCTCTTCCAACGTGCGCGCCCAGACGACGGCGGCATCGAAGACAGCTTCGTCACCGGCAGCGGGGACAACGATGAAAAGCCCGGAATCGAGACGGAATACGCCGGCGTGTCCCAACAGCAGGTCCGAGACGGCGTCAGGCAGCAGGTGCTCGCCGCCGCCGGGACCGACCAAGGCCATGCGAACGACTGCGGCCGGGACTCTTAGCTGCAGCGTGGGCATGGGCTGTCTTGCGCCATCAGTCATCAGACGGGTTCCACTTTCCGCCCGCAGGGCCGCGCAGTAGATTTCTGTCCCGTCGGGTGGGCAACATTAGATTTTAGTCGAGCGCGCCGATAGAATCGACAACTGGCCGGAAAGTCGGATGCGGGCGACCTGCCCGATTCTGCATCCGGATCCCTATTGCTCCCTGGAGGAACGCGCAGATGACGGCACGAAGTCTGATGAATCGACTGACCTATTTCACCATCGAAGACGAGAGCATGCTTGCAGAGGCCTTTGCGGAGATCGACGAAGATGTCTTCGCAATCACCTACAAGGTGAGTGGCACTGAAGACGTCTTCGTGACGACCGCGGAGACGCGTGAGGCGATGGACCGCCATGACGTACCCTACAACGTTCTCGCCGAAGAAGATGCCACCCGGATTGCTGTCTATCATTCGAATCTGTCTCGGGAGGAGCTCGGTGATTATGAAGAGCCGATCAAGGCTCTCGCTCTTGCCTACCGGGCCGTGGCTGTCGCCTGTGTCGGGATCAACGGTGAAACAGATCTGGGATTCGATTTGAGTGACGGTACTGATTTGTACACGTATTTCACGGCGCCGGCCGGACACACCTTCATTTGGCGCGTGTTCAGGTCGCGAGACGAGGCGGTCGATTTTCTGACTAAGTTGACACTGGGCGATCGCGGCGCCGTGACCTGGGCAAAAGGGATCCCGCTGGCCTCCTCGGATGAGCTGGTGGGCTATCACTGAGAGTGGCTCGTCGCGACGACTCAAGGTCCTTTCCGACGCTACCGTTTGACGAGTTGACCTATTCCGTTTCCGAGCTCTGCACCGAGGTGCGGGAGCTGGTACGTTCCGGGCCTCCACGTTGGGTCGTGGGTGAAGTCCAGCGTTGCAGGCGTAGCCGGGTGGGTCACCTCTATTTCGAGTTGGTGGAGAAGGGAGTCGAGGACGATGTCGTCGGCAAGCTGGAGGGTGTCATCTGGCGCCGCGATCTGCACGCCATCGAGCGTCGCCTGCGCGAGGTGGGGCAGGAGATCGGCGACGGGCTCGAGATGCGGTGCCGAGGCGATATCGATTTCTATCCTCCCTTCGGCAGGCTACAGCTCGTTGTGCGCGAGGTCGACTCCGTCTTTCTGGCCGGACAACTGAGCCAAAGACGCCGGGAGACGATACGGGCTTTGGCCGCAGCTGGACTCCTGGAACGTAATAGAGCCTTGCGGCTTACGCAGATACCCCTGACACTGGCTCTGGTGACATCTGAAGGAAGCGCCGCCTACCACGACTTTCTCTCGACCCTTGCCGAGAGCGGATTCCACTTCAAGGTCGTTCATCTTCATGCTGCAATGCAGGGTCGCCAGGCCGAGCGGGAGGTGGCTTCCGCCCTCGTAGTCGCAGGGAGGTTGCCGATCGAATGCACGGTGCTGATTCGAGGTGGCGGCTCACGAACCGACCTCGCGGCTTTCGACAGCCGGAACGTGGCGGAGACGATTGCACGCTCACCGGTTCCGGTGATCACGGGCCTCGGTCACGAGATTGATCTGGCGATTGCGGACCAGGTTGCCCACACGGCGACCAAGACGCCGACGCAAGCGGCCGAGTTTCTGGTACAGAGAGTGAGCGCGGCCGAGCGTCGGCTGGTCGATATCGGGAGAAGCATTCAGCGACAATGCGGCTTGCAGCTTGTCGCTGCCGCCAACACGGTCACGCGGGTGGAATCACAGCTGCGTCTCGGAACCTACCGCGTGCAATCCGAAAAGGAGAATCTGGGGCGATTGCGTGAACTGCTCGGTCGGAGTGGCCGGCACCGAATCCGATTCGCCGGGAGCGCGCTTGCAGAGCGGCGAGCACGGCTGGCGGTCAGGGCTCCCCGAGTGCTCGGTCGGCGAGAGCGCGACGTCGAAAGCTCGATGCAGCGGGCTGTCACCGTCAGCCGCGGGAAGCTTCGCGAGGCGGCTCTCGCGATCGAGGGCCTGGCTCGCGTATGCGTCCATTTGTCTCCCGAGCGGACGTTGGCGAGGGGATTCTCGGTAACACGAGATGCTCACGGTAAAGTCGTGGTCGCCGGGAACCAGGTGGAGATCGGGGAGAGGGTCCTCACCCAACTGGCTCGCGGCGGATTTGCGAGTCGCGTCGAGGAGTGATTCCTGATGGTGAAAAAGAACGAGGATGAGCCGAAGTTCGGCGAAGCGGTAAGCGAGCTGGAGGAGATCTTGCGGCGGATCGAGGGCGAAGAGATCGACATCGACGAGCTCGCCGCGGAGTTGAAGAAAGCGTCACACTTGCTCGAGCTCTGTCGCAGCAAGATTCGCAGAGCCGAGATCGAGGTCACACAGATCGTGCAGACGCTCGATAGCGAGACTCTCGAAGCGAACGAGGAGGCGATCAGTCCGGAGGACGACGAATCGTCGTAGCGAAGATGTTTGGGCGTCAGACAAGTGGCTCGGCGGTCTGTCCCTCCTGCGGCAAGCTGGTCGGCATCAACGAAGCGCGGTGCTGGAATTGCGGCCGGGCCAATCCTGGGATGTGGGGCTTTGGCCGAGTTCTCCGCCGTTTCGGGGAGAACTTCGGATCCACCGACATCATCCTCTGGGGGTGCGGGACTCTCTACGTCATCAGCTTGCTGCTCGACCTGTCCGGCATCCGCTTCGACAACCTTCTCGCGTTTCTAGCGCCGAGTGGACGCAGCCTCCTTGCGCTCGGCGCCAGCGGAGCACTGCCGGTTCTGGGAGACGGTGCATGGTGGACGCTGTTGTCCGCGGGCTGGCTTCACGGTGGTCTGCTTCACATCCTGTTCAACATGTTGTGGGTGAGGCAGCTGGGACCGGTGACGACGGCACTTTACGGACCGGGGCGAATGCTGCTGATCTATCTTGTGTCGTCGGCCGCCGGCTTCGCAGCCAGCGCTTTCGGCGGCGTCTTCTTGTCGTGGCTGGCGTTTATCATGGGTGGACACCCATACAGCATCAGCGTCGGTGCCTCAGCTGCCGTCTTCGGTCTGCTCGGTGCCATGGTGTATGCAGAGCGTCGCGGCGTGGTTTCGCACCTCGGGCGTCAAGCCTGGGGCTATGCCATCGCTCTTTTCGTCTTCGGGCTCGTGCTTCCGGGTGTCGACAACTGGGCCCACCTTGGCGGCTTTTTGGGCGGCTACGGTCTCGGCAAGTTGCTGGATCCGGCGCGACCGGAGAGGCCTGATCATCTGCTGATGGCAGTGGCGCTCCTCGTGATGACGGCGGTGGCGATCATCGCCTCGTTCGCCCGGGTTGCCCTGTGAGCAGCGGTTCGCTTCCCCAATGCCGGCCTTCCCTTCACATCTCGGGCGACCAGCTGTCCGTGGTGCGACGGCACGCTGAGGTCGACTATCCCGAGGAGTGCTGTGGCGTTCTGGTCGGGGTGCGTCATGACGGCGTGACGCGAGTTACTGCTGTCGTAGAGACGCCGAATCGCAGCCGGGCGCGGACCGGCAAGCGCTATGAGATCTCGCCGCGTGATCTCCTGGGGGCGATGCTGGACGCGCGCGCCAGAGGTGAGGATGTTGTCGGCTATTACCATTCACATCCCGACGGTCGGGCTCGCCCGAGTGACGTCGACAGAGGAGAAGCGTGGCGCGGGGTGAGCTATCTGATCGTCGCAGTGCGAGAGGGGACAGCTGGAGAGATCCGCAGTTGGCGCTTTGCCGAGCGGTCGGTCGACGAAGAAGCGATTGTGAGCGTCGGCCCTGAGCACACAGGGTGTGGGGAGACTGAGCGGTGACCGAGAGCACTCTCGACGCGCGTGAATTACGGCGCTACAGCAGGCATCTGGTGCTGCCGGAGGTCGGTCCGGAGGGCCAGGAAAAGCTCAAGGCGGCACGCGTTGTCCTTGTGGGGGCGGGAGGGCTGGGCTCGCCAATCGCCCTCTACCTCGCTGCCGCCGGTATCGGGACTCTCGGTCTCGTCGACTACGACTCCGTCGACGAAAGCAATCTTCAACGGCAGGTTCTGTACGGCGAAGGTGATCTCGGCCGGCTGAAGGTGGACGCGGCGCGAGAGCGGCTCAGCGATGCCAATCCGCACATTCTCATCAAGACTCATGCAGAGAAACTCGACGCCCGAAACGCGCCGGGCGTGCTCGGTTCGTACGATGTCGTAGTCGACGGGAGCGACAATTTCTCGACTCGGTATCTGGTCAATGATGCCTGTGTCTTGCTCGGCAAGCCGGATGTCTACGGCTCCATCTTCCGTTTTGAAGGCCAGGTGGCGGTCTTCGCAGTGCCGGGTGGTCCTTGCTACCGGTGTCTCTTTCCGCATCCTCCGCCTCCGGGACTCGTCCCGTCGTGCGCCGAGGGTGGAGTCCTGGGGGTGCTGCCGGGTATCGTCGGAGCGCTGCAGGCGAGCGAGGTCATCAAGCTGGTGCTGGGAATCGGCACCGCGCTGGTCGGACGGTTGCTCTTGGTGGAGACGCTGACGGCGGAGTTCAGGGAACTCCAGTTGCCGCGTGATCCCGGGTGCCCGGTATGTGGAGATCACCCGACAATTCTCACGCTCGAGGACTCGGAGGGAGCCTGCGCCGAGGAACCGTCGGACACTGGGACGGAAGAGCTCAATGTTGCGCCTCGAGAAGTTCAGAATTGGCTGGAAGGCGGGCACGATGTCATGTTGCTCGACGTGAGGACGCCAGTCGAGGTCGGGATCTGCCGCCTATCGGGGTCTATCTTCGTTCCCCTTCAGGAGTTGCCGGAGCGCCTGGACGAGTTCGATCGCAATCGCCGACTCATTGTCTACTGCCATCATGGAATCCGCTCCGCCCAGGCCGTGGCCTTCCTACGTGGCCGCGGCTTCGGGCGAGCAATGAACCTGAGCGGAGGTATCGAAGCCTGGGCGCGAGAGGTCGATCCGTCCCTGCCGAGATATTAATCGGGTGAAACGGGATCCGCTTGGACCGGTGATCGTCGTGGCGCTCATTGCGTGCCTGGGCGGAGTCGTCTGGATGACACGACACCCGGAGTCGGAGCTGCTGGAAAGAGCCGAGGAGTGGCCTCTCTTCGGGGAGCTCGTCGCGAAATTTCGCGCCCGCTATCTCGCGAGTATTCCGCGTGCAGAGACTGAGGCTCGAGAGCACGTGGAAGTGCAGCCACCACTCCCGCCGCGAGGTGAGGAAGGCGGCCAGGAGCTCGCCATAAATGTCCGTAATAGAGTTTGGGTAGCGTCCGGCGTCGAGTTGCGGCAGGCTCCGAATAGCGACTCACCGCTGGTCACTAGCACGGCCGGCTTCGGTCGGCTGCCGGTCTTGGCGCAGGACGGGGAGTGGTACCGGGTTCTGGACCAGGGTCAGGTGGGCTGGGTTCGACTCCCCGGCTACGGCGAGGGCGACGAGCCGCCTCTCGGAAATGAGCCCGCGGCGCCACGGCCGCTGCCGGGCCGTCCTCCGGATCCGGCCATGATGCGCATGGCGCGCGAGCACCTGCAGTCCGATGTGCGGAGGGCTCGCTTCGGAGGGTACACCGTGATCACCGATCACCATGATGCAGCGTTGATGCGGTTGTTGGACGGCGTGGCGCAGCATCTCGAGCCCGTGTACGCGAAGCGGTACGACGTCGAGCCGGGAGACAAACCGAGGGAAGCGGTCATTCTCTACTCGAAAGAGCGCGACTACAGGGCGCTTCAGAACCGGCTTGAGC
>JAOTUP010000063.1 GCA_029863825.1 Acidobacteriota bacterium
CGGTGGAAGTTGTATGAGGCTTCTCGGGCGGCAACGCAGATCGCGCGTGTGCGTAGCCGCAGTCGTTCTGCTCGGATTCGTTTGGATCGGGTGTGGGCCGCTGCTCTATTCCGTTCGAGCCGGTTGGGGAGGCTACCGGGTGGTCAGGGGTGGACGGCCGATTGTTGAGCTCCTGGAAGATGAGAAGCTCGACCCGCGGTTGCGACTGCAGCTTGAGACCGCCGTCGAGATCCGCAGCTTTGCGGTCGACAGTCTCGGGCTGCCGGACAACGGCAGCTTCCGTCGCTATCGGGATCTGGATCGGCAGTTCGCCGTCTGGACGGTGGTGGCGGCGCCGGAGTTCTCGCTCGAACCACGCATCTGGTGCTTCCCGGTGGCCGGATGTGTCAGCTATCGCGGGTATTTTTCACCGGAGCGCGCGGAACAATACGGAAGGACGCTTCGTCACCGCGGCTTCGATGTCGGCGTGCGGGGTGTGAGCGCGTTCTCCACGCTCGGCCGCTTTCGCGATCCAATTCTCAACACGTTCATCTTCCGCTCGCCCTCTCTCCTCGCCGAGCTCATGTTCCATGAGCTGGCGCATCAGGTTGCGTACGTTCGCGATGACACGTCCTTCAACGAGGCATTTGCATCGTTCGTTGCGCAGCAGGGTGTGTTGGCCTATCTGCGGCAGACTCGACAGCCGGCGGAGCTCGAAGTGTTCCGTCGCAGCAGGCAGCGTGAGCAAGCTTCGATGGAGCTTCTCCTCGCTTCGCGCGAGCGACTCGCCGCGCTCTATCGAAGCCCGCTTCCCGATGCCGAGATGCGGATCAGGAAGCAGAGGGAATTCTCAGGACTCGAGCAGCGACTTGCTCAACAAGCGGGCGGTGGCACGCGAGCGCTGAACAACGCGGACCTGGCCGCCATCGACGCGTACTCCCGGCGTATCCCGGCCTTCGAGGCCCTGTTCCGTCACAGTGGAGAAGACTTCGAGCGCTTCTTTGCTCGCGTCAGGGAGTTGGCCGGACTCGAGCGAACGGAGCGTGATCGTCGACTCGTGGACCTCGGCGAAGCGGTTCCTTGATTGAGCGCGCGGTCCGCAGTCCGGCTATTTGCGGTGCCTCTCAGGCCGGCGCCGGTGCGGATTTGGCGCGCGCGCGAGCAAGCGTCGCCTCGACTCGCCGCTTCGCCGCGGCGAGAGTCGTCTCTGAGCGATCAATGGCTTCGCGGAGGATTGTTCCCGTGGTCTCGCCGATGCGAGCGACGGCAGAGAAAAGCTCTTGCGGAGAGTCGAGGTCGCGGTCGATTTCGGCAAACGCCATCGCGCCACCGGCGTTGATGATGAAGTCCGGAACATAGACGATGCCGCGCTCGCTCAGCCGCTCAGCATCGCCGCTTTCGCCGAGCTGATTGTTGGCCGACCCGGCGATGATCCGACATGCCAGAGTCGGGATCGTCATTCGATTGACCGTAGCGCCAATGGCGCAGGGAGCGTAGATGTCACAACGAATACCTGCCACCTCGTCGGGTGCGACGATTCGGGCCTGTAAACGCCGGGCCGCGCTCTGAGCGCGCTCCGCGTCGATGTCGGCGAGGATCAGCGAGGCGCCTTCCTGGTTCAGCTTCTCAGCCAGCCGCGTACCGACGTTACCGACACCCTCGACAAGAACCGTCCGGCCGGCGAGCGACGGAGAGCCGAACACGACTTCGACGGCAGCCCGCATTCCGCTCAGCACGCCATGGGCAGTGAATGGGCTGGGATCCACCTTGTTGCCATCGCTGTCGAAGCCGTGAACGTGACGAGTCCGCTCTGCGACTCGAAGCATGTCATCGCTGCTGGTTCCGAGGTCCTCGCCGGTCCGAAAGGCGCCTTGCAGGGACTCGACGAGATCACCGTAGCGGTACAGCAGCCCGTGACGCTCGTCGTCGCTCAGTGGGCGCTGCAGAGCGAGGACCGCCTTTCCGCCACCGAACGGCAGATCGACTGCCGCCCACTTGTTGGTCATGCCCTCTGACAAGCGCATGGCGTCGACAAGGCCGTCCTCGGGCGAAGGATAGACGGCCATCCGCGAGCCGCCGGTGGAAGCGCCGAGCGTATTATCGTGCAGGCAGATGAAGATCCAGGTTCCGGTGACGGCGTCGAAGCGCATGACCACCGCGTTGCCGTCCCAGGAGGCGACGAGCTGATCCAGCGTCGGCATGCTCCGATTCTACAGGGCGGGACGTTTCCGGCCTTCAGAGCGCGCGACTCTGTCGAGAACCAGGAAGGTCACGGCGATGCTGTCTTCTCCTTTGGCGGGGTAGTGCTCACGCTCGATTTCCTTCCACTCCCCGCCGTCCAGTGGCGGGAAGTGGGCATCTCCTTCGATCTGCTGGTGAACGCGAGTCAGATAGATGCGATCCACCAACGGAAGCGCGATGCGGTAGATCTCCTCGCCCCCGGCGACGAAGGCCTCGGTGTCTCCAGCAGCGCGAGCGAATTCGACAGCCTCCTCCAGGGAACGGACCCGACAGACGGTCGCAGGCAACGAACTGTTGCCACGAGTCAGGACGACCATCGTCCGTCCGGGGAGCGACCGGCCGATGGCCTCGAAAGTCTTGCGACCGATCAATAAATGATGCCCCGTCGTCAGCCGCTTGAAGCGCTGGAGGTCGCGAGGCAGGTGCCATGGGAGCTTGTTGTTACGGCCGATGACGCCGCTATCCGCTACCGCTGCGATGAGCGACAACCTCATACCGAAATCGGCGCCTTGATGTGCGGATGTGGGTCGTATCCCGAGAGTTCGAAGTCTTCGAAGGCGAAATCGAAGAGCGAGCGCACTCGTGGATTCAGCGTCATGATTGGCTCCTGACGGGGCGTCCTCGTCAGCTGAAGCCGCGCTTGATCGAGATGGTTGAGGTACAGGTGGGCGTCGCCGAGAGTGTGCACGAACTCACCCGGCTCGAGATCCGAGACCTGGGCGATCATCATGGTCAGCAGCGCGTAGGAGGCGATGTTGAACGGCACTCCAAGAAAGACGTCGGCGCTTCGCTGGTAGAGCTGGCAGGAGAGCCGCCCGCTCGCGACATAGAACTGGAACAGCGCATGACACGGCGGCAGCGCCATCCTGTCGAGCTCGCCGACGTTCCAGGCGCTAACGAGGTGGCGGCGAGACTCCGGATTGGCACGAATCTGCTCGAGAAGCATGCTGATCTGGTCGATGGAATCGCCATCGGCGGTCGGCCACGAGCGCCACTGACTGCCGTAGATGGGTCCGAGGTCGCCGTTCTCGTCCGCCCACTGGTTCCAGATCGTCACGCCGTGCCGCGTCAGGTACTCGATGTTGGTGTCGCCGCTCAGGAACCACAGAAGCTCGTGCACAATCGAGCGCAGATGCAGCTTCTTGGTCGTCAGGAGCGGGAATCCGGATCCCAGGTCGAATCGCATCTGGTGCCCAAACACGCTGAGCGTGCCCGTTCCCGTTCGATCGGGGCGCTCGACGCCCTCGTCGAGTATGCGGCGGAGCAGATCCAGGTAGGGTCGCATCGCGGCTCGAGTCTATACTCGGTTCAGTCCTCGGCAGGGTTGGGTGTCGCGACGCTGACGCGGTCTCGCCCGGCAGCTTTCGAGCGATAGAGTGCTCGGTCCGCGCGGCGCATCAGATGGTCGATATCGGGGAGGGCCGGGGTGCAGGCTGCGACGCCGGCGGAGATCGAGACGTCGCGCTCGATGCCGGGGAAGTCGGCGCCCCGGACCAGGTTGCGTAGTGCCTCGGCCAACCGTTCTGCCTCCTCCACAGGCGTGTCGGCGAGGACGATGACGAACTCGTCGCCACCGTAGCGAGCGACCGAGTCACGGGCTCGCAAGCGATCCCGCAGCAGCGAGCCGATCGTTCGCAGGACATCATCCCCCACCGCATGCCCGTACTCGTCGTTGATTTCCTTGAAATTGTCTACGTCGAGGAGAACGACAGAGAAATGTGCACCGCTGCTGCGGGTGCGGTTCTCGGCCTCCGCCAGGCTCAGACTGAGGGCCAGCCGCGAACCCGTATTGGTCAACGGATCACGCGCCGCCTTCTGGAAGTAGTCATGGCGTGCCAGGGCGCCGGCCACGATGTGGGCGAGAGCTCGGAAGAAGCTCCGGTCCGTGTCGCCATACAGTGCATCGCCGTGCCGGCGAACTGCGAGGAAGCCGATGCGGCCTACCCTTTCGTCGTCCCGGACGGGCGTGAAGGTGTCCGATACCAGGGGCTCGAGCAGAAAGACGGGCCCGAGGAGCTGGCGCGTGACTTTAGAGTCGAAGTTGGCGGCGGACAGAGCCTGGGCGGTCGAACTGAGGCGCTCGGAGTCCTCGCCGATGACTCTCGTGTCCAGCAGCTCGCCGGACTGGCCGACCACGCCCAGCAGCCCTTCGTCGCTACCCGTGGCCTGCACGGCGCGCTCGAGAGCCTGGTCGAGGTGCGCCGTCCTGAGCGTTTCAGCGGAGAAGCTGAGGCTCAGGGATTCGAGGATTTCGAGATCGCGCGTCGAGCGAGCCAAACGGTCGACAAGCTCGGCGTTGGCGAGGAGAGCCGCAATGCGCGAAGCGACAGACTCCGCGAGGCGGGTCGCGTCGGTTCGGCGATGGCGGGGAACGCCGATGAGATAGAGCATGCCGCTCACTCGCCCTTGCGAGAGGATTGGCGCGGCGACCTCATCGTTCTCGGCTGTCGTCTTCTGGCTCTCTTCCGCCTGTCGCACGAGTTGCGGCAGACGCTTGTCCAGTCCTCGCCTATCCGGCTCGAGGTCGCCGCGCAGGCACAGAGACGGAACCAGTCCCGTGTCGTCGGCAAGGAGCAGGCAGCCCCATTGGGCGCCGGAGTTCTCGATGGCGATCGCGGCGGCGAGATTGGCCAGCCGGCGACCCCCCAGGTCGTTCTTCTGAACCGACGCGTCGAGCAGGCCGTCGACGGCCTTCAGCGTGCGATCTGTGTGTCGGCGGCGCAACATGGGATGGACGGATAGGGCGGCAGAGGTTCGATTCAGCGATTCGGGCCAGTTGGAGTAGTGAAACTCAGCGGCCCATCAGGCGGCGCCAGTCATCCAGCGAGCTGACTCGCAAGTAGACGTTGCGCTCCAGTTCGTCGCCGATAGTCGAGGTCTCGGTCGGCCCGTAGTGGTGTCCCGGAAACAGGATCGTATCCCGCGGCAGCTTGGCAAGTGTCTGCGTCAGCGAATAGTACATCGCCTCAGGGTCACCGCCCGGCAGATCAACGCGCCCACACCCCTGCACGAAGAGAGTATCGCCGGCGACGAGCCGGTTTCCCAGAAGGAAACACTGACTTCCGGGCGTATGGCCGGGTGTATGGAGACATGTCACGGACAGGTTTCCGAGGGAGATCTTCTGACCGCCTTCGAGCAGCCGCAAGTCCGTGCTCGACACGCCCGTCACCCGTTGCAAGCCGGTCGCTTCGTGTTTGTTGACATAGACGGGGACCGACTGGCGCTCGAGCAGGCGGTTGAGGCCCTCGATCTGGAGTCCCCAGAGATCACCGCCAACGTGGTCCGGATGGTAGTGAGTCGCCAACGCACCGACGATCGTGTAGCCGTCCTTCGTGGCGACGTCGAGGAGTCCATCAACGTCCCATGCGGGGTCGACGACGAGCGCCTCGCGTCGCTCCGCATCCCCGAGGAGATACATGAAATTGGCCATTTGTCCGGCGGTCGGATTCTGTTTGGCGACCTGCCGACCGGCGAGAAGCTGTTTGAAGTAGAGGGGCTCTTCTGTCATGTCGAGTCGTTCCTGAATCCGGCGTATCCCGGGCAGTGGCGGGCGCGATCTTCTCACCAGGCTACGGATCGTGCAGGGTAGCACAGGGACTGCGGCGTTGGCAGCGCCGATGCCGGTGGTACGCTCTCTCCAATGGCGGCACAACCGGAGGTCGATTTGGTCTTCAAAGCGCTGTCGGATCCAACGCGGCGGGAGATTCTGCGTTTGACCGACGGATCGGCGTTGGCGGTCGTCGCCATTGCCGCACGTTTCCCTGAAATGAGCCGACCAGCGATTTCAAAGCACTTGCGGATCCTCCGCCAGGCCGGCCTGGTTGAAGAGGAGAAGCAGGGCAGAAAGCGCCTGTATCGCCTGAAAAGGGCGCCTCTCGAAGCCGTCAGGAAGTGGTTGAACGAGGCCGGCGCCGGCGACATGGGTCCCCGGACGGGCGGCCGTCGGAAGGGGCGGGTGCCGAAGGAGAAGGCGGCGCCACGTCCCGTTGAGATCGTCGGTGACGACTGGCGGTCCTGGTAGCTACGACCCCAGGACCTCGGCGAGCACTCGTCGCTCCCGCGGTCGGTTGTCGAAGTCACAGAGCACGATCTGCTGCCACGTACCGAGAGCCAACCGGCCGTTGTGAATCGGCACCGTCAGTGACGGACCCATGAGAGCGGCCCGAACGTGGGAGTACCCATTGCCGTCTCCCCAGCGCAAGTTGTGCGCATACTCGCCTCTCTCGGGTGCCAGCGTCTCTACCGCTCGGCGCAGATCGTCGAGACAGCCGTCTTCGAGCTCGATCGTTGTCACCGCGCCTGTGGATCCGGGCACGAAGACCAGGACCCAGCCGACCGTCACTCCCGTGGACTCCACGTAGTCGGAAACCGCCGACGTCAAGTCCAGGACGTCGGTACCGCCTGTCGTCGGCAAGCGCAGTTCGGTGCGCTCGATGCGCAACACCGGCGGTGCGGCAGGGAGGTCGGAGTTTGGGTCGTTCAAGCGAGTCATACGAAGGTGGCGAGTGGCGTGCGCCGTGCAGTCGACGGAGTCTATCGAATTCGCCTGCTCCGGAGGTTCACTCGCCAGGCACCGAGACAGTCAATGAAGCGGCGGTGACGCCCCGCTGCGTGCAACCTCCAGTCTCAGGATGCGGGAGGGGCGGCGCGCGCAGCGTGGCCGAGCGGACGTAATCGGCTCCGGTCGTCGTACGGGAAGAAGTCGATGATCTCGCCGCTGCGGTTCCGCTTCTGCATCTCCTTCCAGAAGTCGACGGAAAAGAGGTCGGCATGGTGCGTGTCGAACACCTGCTCGAGTCGTCCGTCGAGGGAGGTGAACGACCTCAACTCCTGCGGAAAGACGTCGCTATTGCCGACTGAGAACCACGGTTCGGGGGCCAGTTCGTCCCAATCGCTTCGCGCCGGCGGAATGGTGCGAAACCTGCAGTCCGTGAGCGGGCAGATCTCATCGTAATCGTAGAAGACAACGCGTCCATGACGAGTGACGCCGAAGTTCTTCAATAGCATGTCACCAGCAAAGATGTTGGCTGCCGCCAGCTCCTTCAAGGTGTAGCCCCAATCCACTACCACCGCCTCCGCGTGGTTCGGCGGCGCGGATTGCAAGAACAGATCGAGGGGAGTCACTCGGCGGCCGACGTAGAGGTGACGAACGATGACGGCGTCGGTCGCGATTTCGACGGTGCCGGACGCCGTGCGACGCAGCTCGTCCAGGAGCTCAGCGGAAAAACGCCGGCGCGGAAACTCGAGATGCTCGAATTCCTGAAAGTCCACCAGTCGGCCAACGCGATCGTGCTGCAGAACCTCCCGGTAGCGAGCCCGGACTTCATCTGGCGTAACGGATTTCGGTGCCGGGAATGCGTCTCGGATCACTTTGAACACGAACTCGTACGACGGCAGTGTGAAGACCGACATGACGAGCCCTCGCTTGCCGGGGGCAATGACGAACTGTTCGTCCGTGGTGCCGATGGTGGTCATCAGATCGTTGTAGAGCTCTGTCTTGCCATGCTTGTTGTAACCCATGGAGATGTAGAGCTCAGCGGTGCGTTTGCGCGGCAGGATCGAGTGCAGGAAACCGATGACCGCGCGTGGATTCTCGACGTCGGCATGGAAGTACCAGCGTGCAAAGCTGAACACGATGCTGACTCTCTCCTCGGTGTGGAGCACGGCATCGACTTCGAGCCCGTCATCGCCATTGAGAATCGACATCAGGAGTGGCATCACTCGATTGCCGCTGCGGGCTCGTGCCACGATGTAGGCGGCCTTGTTGCGTACGAAGACCGGACGCAGGACGTCGATGGCCTCGATGGCTGTGCTGCCGAAGGTCTCGTCGACGGCTTGGCGGATGCGCGC
>JAOTUP010000064.1 GCA_029863825.1 Acidobacteriota bacterium
CTGGCCGCCCGCGAGCTGCTCGAGCTCGACGTCGAGAACACGCACCTGGTCGTCGAGCACGAGTTCCAGCCGGCGCGGATCCAGGACCGTGAGCGCGTGGCGCCGATTCTCGCCGGCTCGATCGCCTTTACCCGGCGGATCGATCAGGCGGCCGCCTCGATGTACGCCTTGCAGCACGAAGTACTCGCCGCGCAAGGTCTTCTAGCTCAGGGCGTGGGACGCGAGGCCTTTCGCAGTTGACGAGCTCAGAGAACGCTCGTCCCGGGTGGAGGCTTGACCGCAGCGACGCGAGGTCGTAGGTTGCGACAGTCACCCACCAAGGGCACTCGATCGAAGTCTGCAGCGGCGGGAATGTTCCGTTGAGAGCGGGTCGGCCGCGGTGGGAGAAACACAGAGAGAGGAAGACGTTATGGGAATCCCCGGTCGACTGAGCGTCATGATGTTTCTCCAGTACGTCATCTGGGGCTCGTGGCTACCCCTTCTTGCCCTGTACCTGTCGCGGTTTCTAGGCTTTTCCGGCACCGATATCGGCTGGGTGTTCGGCACCCTCGCTATCGCCTCGGTGACGGCGGTCTTCGTCAGTGGGCAGCTTGCCGACCGCTACTTGTCGACCGAGCGATTTCTCGCCATATCGCACCTTGTCGGCGGCCTGGCGATGTTCGCGCTGCCCTTCCAGAAGAGCTTCTGGCCCTTCTTCGTCGCCCTGCTGGTGCACAACCTCATGTACGTGCCGACGCTGTCGCTCACCAACTCGATCTGCTTTCATCACTTGAAGGATGCCCAGAAGCAGTTCGGCCGCGTCCGCATGTGGGGCACCATCGGCTGGGTTGCCGCCAGCTGGCCGTTCGTCTTCATCTTGCGGGGCAAGGAAGATGCCGCCCTCGAGTCGGCACTGACCGGCATCTTTTGGATGGCCGGCGCCGCATCCATCGCCCTGGCGGTCTATTCCCTGACGCTGCCGCATACGCCGCCCACGCACAGCGGCGAGAAAAACGCTCCCCTTGAGGCGATCAAGCTCCTGGCCGTGCCGAGCATCCTGATTCTGTTCATCGTCACCTTCATGGATTCGCTGGTCCACGCCTGTTACTTCCAATGGACGAGTCCGTTCCTGGCCGAGATCGGCCTCGCCGAGAACCTCATCATGCCGGCCATGTCGATCGGCCAGATTGCCGAGATCGGCACCATGGCGGTTCTCGGCGTATTTCTCAAGAAGCTCGGCTGGCGCAAGATCATGACCTTCGGCATCCTCGGTCACGCCATCCGCTTCGCCATCTACTCGCTCGGCGGTCCCGTCTGGCTGGTCGTGGCGTCGAACGTCGTGCACGGCTTTTGCTATGCCTTCTTCTTCGCCACTGTCTACATCTTCGTCGACGAGTGCTTTCCGAAGGACGCGCGTGCCAGCGCTCAGACCCTGTTCAACCTGCTGATCCTCGGCCTCGGGCCGTTCCTCGGCAACCTGATGTGGGGCAAGCTCGCCGACATGCTGACGACGTCCGGCGTCATCGACTTCCGCACCTTGTTCCTGGCGCCGACGGCACTGGCGATCGTCGCCATGTTGACGCTTCTGTTCGGCTTCCGGCCCGAATCGCTCGAGCAGGCCGGGACCGATTCGGCTCCGGGCTGAGTGGTCGCCTCACGTCTGGCCGACGCTTGACGCAAGGTCGTCCCACGGAGTTGGTGAGAGCCGCGAGAGGGCGCCCTGCGGTCGAGCGTCCGTTGCCCTAGACCTTCTCCCAGCGGCGGCTCTCCGCCGAGCGCTCCCAGGCAGCCAGCACTTTCTGGTTGCGCACTCCGTCCTCGAAGTTGGGACGTGGGGCTGTCCCCCTTTCGATGGCTGTCAGGAGGTCATAGACCGTGTGTACGAACGTGTGCTCGTAGCCGATGATGTGACCGGGCGGCCACCATGACGCGATGTATGGATGATGCTCCGGTTCGGTGACCAGGATCTTCCGAAAGCCGCGGCGCGCCGGCGGGTCGGACTCGAGGTAGACCTCGAGCTCGTTCATGCGCTCGAGGTCGAAGGCCAGTGAGCCCTTGCTGCCGTTGATCTCGAAGCGATTGTAGTTCTTGCGCCCGAGAGCTAGGCGCGTGCCTTCGATGGTGCCGAGAGCACCGTTGTCGAAGCGGACGAGCGCAATCGCCGCATCGTCGACGGAGACGCGACCCTTCTTTGTCGCATCATCGAGCAGCGGACGTTCGGTGATGAAGGTCTCGAGCTCACCGGAGATCTGGGCGATTTCGCCGACCAGGAATCGCGCCAGGTCGAGTGAGTGCGACGCGATGTCACCAAGGGCCCCGGAGCCCGCCTTGTCTTTGCGGAAGCGCCACAGAAGCGGCAGCTCCGGATCGACGACCCAATCCTGCAGGTAGGTGCCGCGGTAGTGATAGATCTCTCCGAGATCGCCGGCTTCGATCATCTGCTTGGCGAGCATGACGGCGGGGATGCGCCGGTAGTTGTGACACAGCATGTGGACGACGCCCGCCGTCTCGACTGCTGAGAGCATCGCCTTGGCGTCTTCAACCGTGTTGGCCAGGGGTTTCTCGCAGAGAATCGCCTTGCCCGCTTTGGCGGCGGCGATGGCGATCTCGGCATGGCTGTCGCCGGGCGTCGAGATGTCGACCAGATGGATGTCGTCGCGTTCCACGACCTCTCGCCAGTCGGTGGCGCTTTCTTCCCATCCCAACTGCCCGGCAGCCTCCCCGACGGCGGCGGCATCGCGGCCGCAGAGCACTTTCATGCGCGGCTGAAGTGACGGCGACATGACGGGGCCGACCTGCCGGTAGGCGTTGCTGTGGGCGCGGCCCATGAACTTGTATCCGATGAGGGCGACGTTGAGCTCAGTCATGGAATGGACCTCCCTGTTGATCGGCGTCGTATCGTCTGTTCAGGCTACGTGACGAAGTGGACGAACAGATGATGGCGTGAAGTGTCTGCTGCAAGCGGCCACGTTGTCCTGTGACGGTGCTCGGCCGATTCTCCGAATGTTAGGCACAACGCTCATGATCGAGCCCTGTGCTCGAGGGTATCGATCGATTCACCGGTTCGTCTCTGGTCAGCTTTGAGGATATCGCTTCCGGCGGCCAGGAGCGTCCTGGGAAGAAGCGTCTCGGTTGTGACTTGATCGGCACCGACCGGGAGACCCGTCGCCAGGGGGCGCTGCACGGTCGTTCGTCGTCCTACTTGGCTTTCTTCTTGGCCGCGCGCGTGGCTTTCGAGACTTCGGCCCCGGCGAGCTGCGCAAGGCGCATCTCGTGTCTGGAACCCCAGCCTGAAAGACTGCTTGTGATCCTTCCTGTATGGTCGACGATGAGATAGGTCGGAAAGCTGCGCACACCGAACGTCCGGGTAATCTGACCGTTCCCATCCCAGATGTGCGGCCATTCGGCCTTCTCGTCGGCGAGAAACTTCTCGAGGACAGGACGTGATTCGTCGACACTGATACTCAGCAGGGCGAACGGCTTGTCCTCGAATCGTGTGTTGATCACGCGCAGATGCGGCAAGGCATCGCGGCAGGGCGCGCACCAGGTCGCCCAGAAGTCGAACAGGACGGCCTTTCCGCGCAGCTCCCCCATGCTGATCGACTGTCCGTCGAGCTGCCTGAAAGAGAGCTCGGCGGGGAGCGGTTCACGCTTCTGAGCGGCATCGCCGGATTGAGCGGCCAGCGCCAGGATGAGCGCTGCGAGTAGAGAGACCGAGCTGACGGTGCTTGCTCTCACGCGTCTGAGTGTATCGAGTGCGGTGCAAGTGACGCCACGAGTGCGGCAACGCCCCGCCTTTCGCCGTGATGAAACGGCGCCAGCCGGTCGAGTCGATGATCAGGCTCAGAACCCGGCGAAGGGCGTGTCGGCGCAGACTTCGGGAATGGTATAGCAATCATGGAGGCATCTGGCGGCCCCAACTGCCAGTCAGGAGGCCGACATCTGGACAGGGAAGCCGCGCTTGCGCCCGAGGACTGGTCTCGATTATCGTGACGCGACTCGTTCGCGTGAAAGACCCCGCGCAGGGCCCGAGTGGCCACTCCCGCGACGCCTACCCGAGGAAGATGCGATGCAACTGACGACTCTCGATCTCGGCATTATCGTGGCTTACATGGTTGCCGTGACGTCGATCGGCGTCTTGTTGACGAAAAGAGCGGCGAAGAGTCTCGACTCGTACCTCTTGGGTGGCAAGACGCTGCCCTGGTACTTCCTTGGGCTTTCGAACGCCTCCGGCATGTTCGACATCTCGGGCACCATGTGGCTGGTGACGATCGGCTTCGTCTACGGCTTGAAGAGCATCTGGCTGCCGTGGCTGTGGCCGACGTTCAACCAGATCTTTCTGATGGTCTTCCTCTCCGCCTGGCTGAGACGGTCGAACGCTCGCACCGGCGCGCAGTGGCTGGTGACGCGTTTCGGTGCCGGCAGCGGAGCCAATCTGTCCCACGTCGTCGTCGTCGTGTTCGCACTTATCAGCGCGCTCGGCTTTCTGGCATACGGGTTCATCGGCCTGGGCAAGTTCGTCGAGCTGTTCGTTCCCTGGGAGGTCGTCCAGCCGTATCTGGGAATCGTCATTTCGGCTGAGTACGTCCCCCACCTCTACGGCATCGTCTTCACTTTGGTCGCGGTCTGCTACACGATCCTCGGCGGCATGACCTCGATCGTCCTCGCCGACGTCTTGCAGTACACAATCATGACGATCTCGGCCGTTGTCGTTGCCGTCATTGCGATGATCTCGCTGGGCAAACAGCCGCTGGCCGTCCCGGATGGCTGGATGAGTCCCTGGTTCGGGTGGGAGCTCGACCTCGACTGGACGGGGATCATCACGGAAGTGAACCAGAAGATCGTTGACGACCAGTTTTCTCTGTTCTCCATCCTGTTCATGATGATGGTGTTCAAGGGCATCCTGGTGAGCGCCGCGGGGCCGGCGCCCAACTACGATATGCAGAAGATCCTGGCGACGAAGTCGCCACGCGAGGGCGCCTTGATGAGCGGGTTTGTCAGCTTGGTGCTCAATCCGTCCCGGTATTTGATGATCGCCGGCTTCGTCGTCCTCGGCCTGCTCTTCTACGAGCGCCTTGATCTTGTCGTCGGTGGGCAGATCGACTTCGAGCAGATCCTGCCGTCGGCGATCAACGAGTTCGTCCCGGCCGGCTGGACGGGTCTCTTGCTGGCCGGGCTCGCAGCTGCCTTTGTGTCGACCTTCTCGGGGACTCTCAACGCGGCGCAGGCATACGCCGTCAACGATCTCTACTTGAAGTACATCAACCCCGAGGCCTCGACACGCAAGACGATCTTCGTCAACTACGCCACCGGCATCATTGTCGTCGTGGTCAGCATCGTCCTCGGCTTCTACGCCAAGAACGTCAACAACATGCTGCAGTGGATTGTCTCGGGGCTCTTCGGCGCCTACGTCGGCTCGAACGTCCTCAAATGGTACTGGTGGCGATTCAACGGCCACGGCTACTTCTGGGGGATGGTCTC
Source organism: Acidobacteriota bacterium (assembly GCA_029863825.1). Lineage (GTDB taxonomy): Bacteria > Acidobacteriota > Thermoanaerobaculia > Multivoradales > JAHEKO01 > JAOTUP01. The sequence continues at coordinate 5,461 of JAOTUP010000064.1, forward strand.
CGGACTGCTGCCGGCTCTCGTCTTTCCGTTCATTTGGCCCGACACCTTGCCGCTCTACTACTTCCCTCACCTCCTCGCGCTGTCGATCGTCGGCTGTATTGCCGGCACCTATCTCACCAAGCCAACGGACACCGAGGTCCTCAAGAGCTTCTACCGCACTGTCCGGCCGTGGGGATTCTGGGGGCCGATCCAAAGGCTGGTGGAAGCAGATGATCCGGATTTCAAGGCCAACCCGAATTTCAAACGCGACATGGTCAACGTCGTTGTTGGCACTATCTGGCAGGCGACACTTGTGGCGCTGCCGTTTTTCATCGTCCTCATGCAGTGGACCAGCGCTCTGGGCACGGCAGCTGTCGCCGCCGTGACGATGATCTTTCTGAAGAAGAACTGGTACGACAAGCTGGAGGCTTAGGTGCCGGGCCTGCAAGATGCAAGTTGCCGGAGGCTTAGGTGCCGGGCCTGCAAGATGCAAGTTGCCAGACCCCAACCTCACCGATGCCTGTGACCGCGAACGAGCGGGCAAGCCGGCTCAACTTGCATCTTGCAGGCCTGGCACCTCTACTGCTGCTGGCGGTCGCGCTCTCGGCCGCCTCCGCGCAAGCCACCGAACCGGCCGATGAGTTCCCCTTCATCACCGCTCGCGGCGACACGCTGTACGAGGGCGACGAGGAGTTCCGGTTCATCTCGTTCAATATACCGAACCTCCACTACGTCGAAGACGACATGAGGTTCGAGCAGGCTCTGCCGTTTCGCTGGCCGACAGAGTTCGAGATCCGCGACGCACTCGAGACGGTGAACCAGATGGGCGGACGGGTCGTTCGCTCGTACGCCTTGTCGGTCCGCAAGGCCGACGATCCGGACGGCATGCCACGGCACGTCCTTCGTCCGGGAGAGTTCGACGAAAGCGCGTTCGAGGTGCTCGACACGGTGCTCGCGGTGGCGCGCGGAAAAAGAATCCGGCTGATCGTTCCCCTGGTCGACAATTGGCACTGGTGGGGCGGCATCGCCGAGCACGCGGCGTTTCGCGGCAAGAGGCGCGAGGAGTTTTGGAAGGACCGGCAGTTGATCGCCGACTTCAAGCAAACCATCCGCTTTGTCGTCGAGCGGGTCAACACTCGCACCGGCATTGCCTACAAAGACGATCCGACGATTCTCGCCTGGGAGACCGGCAACGAGCTCGCCAGCCCGCACCGCTGGACACGCGAGATGGCCGCCTACATCAAGGAGCTCGACAAGAACCACCTCGTTCTGGACGGACGTCAGGAAGAAATACTCGAACGCGAGTCGATCAACAATCCACACATCGACCTGCTACAGACACACCACTACGAAAAAGATCCGCGACGGATGATCGCTCATATCGAGAAAAGCGCCCGCAAGGCACGCGGCAAGAAGCCCTACCACGTCGGTGAGTTCGGCTTTCTCTCCACGACCGCGATGACCGCGGTGATGGACACGATCATCGACGAGGGCGTGGTCGGCGGCCTCGTCTGGTCGCTGCGCTACCACAACGAGGACGGCGGCTTTTACTGGCATCACGAGCCGAGCGGCGGGGATCTGTTCAAGGCGTACCACTGGCCCGGTTTCACCAGCGGGGCCGCCTACGACGAGACCGAGTTCCTGGCGGCGATGCGCCGCCGGGCCTTCGAGATCAGAGGGCTTGTCGAGCCACCGATCGAGCCACCGGCTGCTCCCGAGCTGATCGAGGTGACAAAGGGGGGGCTTGTCACCTGGCGCGGCTCGGCCGGAGCAAACGGCTACGACATCGAGCGCTCAAATGGCGACGCCGACTGGCGCACGATCGCCTACGGCATCTCGGACGCCCACGTCCAGTACCGGCCACTCTACGCCGACGAGACGACCCTCCCCGGACGCGTCTACAGCTACCGTGTACGGGCGCGCAATCTCGCCGGCCTCTCCGACCCGTCGCCGCCCTTTGGGCCGGTGGAGATCAGCCATCGCACCTTCGTCGACGAGCTGCGAACCGATTCGAAGATGTTCCTGACCGAAGGCACGCTCCTCTTTCGCACCAACCAGGCGCGCAGATACAAGGAAGATGCGCACGGGCTCGAGGCTCGATCCGGAGCGGCTGCCATCTACCACGCGCCGGCACCGATCACCGGCGGCCGTGTCTACCTCTTCGCCGATGCGAGCGGCGAGCACCTGTCGTTCCGGGTGTCGAAGAACGGCGAGCGCTTCCGCTCCTTCAAACCAACTCTCAAGACGATCCCGGCAGGCGACGTCGCGACCTACGGCTACAGGCAACCGTTCATTTATCGCCTGGAGAGTCTGCCGGAAGGCGTCCGCTACTTGCGCATCGAGTTCCAGGGAACCGATGCCCGGCTGACTCGCGTTGAGCTCGAGTACTAAACACGACCGCCGTGCCGCCGGCCCTCTGCGGCGGAGCAGGAGATAGGGGATTCGGTGACAGGATACTTTCTGCCGAGAAGATTCAAATGATTGGACCGGGAAGAGTCCCACAGTCCTCAGACTCGAGCGACCCACGATGGATGCGGAGTCACTAAGGGAAGAGATCAAGACCGAGCTCGACGGCAACCTTCTGCCGTTCTGGCGTCGGCGGACCCTCGACGACGATCACGGCGGCTT
>JAOTUP010000065.1 GCA_029863825.1 Acidobacteriota bacterium
TTTCGCTGCGAGCCATTGGTAGGAAAGGGACTCGACGCGCTCACCGATGTGGTCCCAATCGTATTCACTGGCGCGGCGCCGCGCGTTGTGCTCGAGCCGTGCGGCAAGCGATGGACAGGAGAGCAGTCGCTCAAGGGCAGAGGCCAAGGAAGCCGGAGTGGCCTGGCACACGAGGCCTTCCTGCTCGTTTCTCACCAGCTCAGGCACGGCACTTTCGGCCGAATCGCAACAGACTACGGGAAGACCGGCCGCCATGGCCTCGAGTGGAAACAGACCGAATCCCTCACGCGACGAGGGCTGCACGGCCACGAGGGAACGTCCCAGTTCGCGCCATACGCTCTTGCTGTTCGGCAGCTGGCCGAAGAATCTGACTTGTGGCTCGATCCCGAGCTCAACTGCGAGCTTCTCGAGCCGGTCGCGGTCCGGGCCGTCACCAATGATTTTGAGCAGCTCGCCCTGGGTCGAGCTGGCGAGGCGCGCGACCGCCCTCAGGAGCAGATCGATTCGCTTCTCGGCCATCAGGCGGCCTGCATAGACCAATGGCGGTCCGTCTTTGTTTTGAGTGGAGGCTTCCTGGATGGATGCTATCGGGATGCCGCTCGGCAGGATCGCGATCTCGCCGGCAGCAAGTCGTGCCCGAGTCAGGCGTTCCGCAGTCAACGCGCTGACGGCGTTGACGTTCCGTCCGAGTTGGGCCGCGAGCCACTCCACCGCTGCAAACAAGGGCCACTTCCAGCTCCCCAGATAATCTGCCCAGTAGCGCCCCCAGTGCTCATACCAGCTTACGACCAGTGGCGTTCGTCGGAGCCGGCACCGGAGCGCCAGGGGAAAAAGATGGAGGTAGGGGACGTTTGCGGTCTCGACGAGATCGAAGCCGTCGAGTTCGACAAAGACCATCGCCGCGCTGAGCCTCAGAGCGGCGGTCATCCGCCGCTTGCCCGCTCGGTTGTAGAGGTGGGTTCGGTAGGAGAGTGGCCGGACCGTAACGCCGGGAAAGGGACTGGAGGGAGCAGCGGCCCAGCCGGCGAGGGTGACCTGGTGACCACGGCGCGCCAGCGCCGCCGCCATCTCCAGATTCCTGTGTTCGATGCCGCCGAGGGATTCGGGGTACACACAGTCGTAGACAGAGAGAATCCGGAGAGATCGTTTGCCCATTGCGCCTGGATTATTCATAAATGTCGCTGCGTCCTGCCCCGAGCAGGCGCTCTCGAGCGTCCGGGACATACTGCCGCCGTGCTTCGCTCCTGGCGGCGTCAAGCCTACAACGGAGATCTGGCGAGGCGAAATCTGCGAGACCTACGAGCGAACGTGGACTGCCACCGATCTCAGGCCGCTCGTGCAACCATTCCAGGATCTCTGCAGCACCTTACCGACCACATCAGAGCTCTTACCGAACACGTCCGGCACCGTACCTTCAACAACACATACTCGGGGTCCGGCTCCTGCCAACTGTCTCAAACGCACTGATTAAGGACAGATGGTTGAGGGTTAATCTCGCTGTTGCTAGACTTTGCGACTTGCAGTTTGGGTGGCAGGGAGCACGCTGCAGCCAAGCGGATCGGCTGAATGCGCATTACTAAAGAACGGATCGGTCGCGAGGGATTCTTCCCACCGTGGGTGCGATATGAACACCTCTGTCGCTATCAGTTCGCGGCTACCGACGTCGAGGGCAAGATGGTCGTCGACTGTGCCAGTGCCGATGGAGTCGGGTCCGAGATGCTGCTGAGGGCGGGAGCTCGGGCCGTTTGGGCCCTGGATCGTTCTCGCGACACCGTGCTCCGCGGGGGCTGCGCCCGATCGACTCCGAAGCTCCAATTTGCGGTTGCAGATGCAACCGAGATTCCGTTGTCCGATGAGTCCGTCGACGCCTTCGTTTCTCTCGAGACGATCGAGCAAATGACAGTCTGGAGCGCCATCGGGTCAACCAGTGCGACCTGAACCGGGAATATGAACTGCTTCTGGTCGTCTGTCGGTAGGCTCGACTGACGTATTCAAGGAAAATTATCTCAATCGGCTGCGAATGCTCGGTGAGGAGTTGGCGCCGTGGATGCAGCCAACGAATGACGTTGATGGTTCCACCAGTTCAGCTCGAGACGTGAGGTGCTCGACATCAGAAATGTGAAAAATCAACCACTGTCCGACAATCTTGATGCTACGCTAATTGCAGTCGCGATCAATGGCATGTCTGACACGCCGCTTCTCTGCACAGCTTTCTGTCCAGGTGCCTTCCATGAAATCTGACACTGCTCCGAGTCCTCCGACTCCAGCCCGCGCTCGTGGGTTGTTCATCGGCGCGGCGTTCAGCTTGATGGCGTTCTATCTCGTCGGCGCCGTGTTTCTGGACGGCTTCGCGCTCGATCTCGGGTCGATCAACTTCCCGTCGCTCCTCTACGTCATCTTTGTTGCCTTCTACATGCTATTCGGCGGACTGGCCGCGGCATTGCTCGCTCTCGGCACGGCGCGCCACTGGGGCGCCCAAGCTCGGGCCGATGCCTTCATCGCGCAGTGGAACGCGATCTCCGAGCGCCGGTTCCTGATCTGGACATGCGCCGCCGCTTTTGGAATTCCACTTCTTCTGCGCCTCGGCCTGATGGGAGGGGCTCCGCTCACCGACGACGAAGGTGCCTATCGGTTCGCTGCCGAGCTGCTTGCCAGTGGTCGCCTTTGGGTGGCGTCGCCGGAGCTGAAACTCTTCTTCGACCAGAACTTCATCATCAACGATGGCCGCATGTACTCGGCGTATTTTCTCGGCTGGCCGGCACTGCTCGCTCCCGGCGTCTGGGTCGGGGCGACCTGGATCGTGAATCCGATCTGCTCGGCACTCACCGTGCCGCCGCTATTTGGAGCATTGCGCTATTTTGCTGGACCGGTTTGGGCGCGCGCCGGGGTTTTGCTTTATCTTTCGGCGCCCTTCGTGCAGATCGCGGCCGCAACAGAGCTCTCGCACACCTCCTGCCTAATGGCTCTGACCTGGTGCCTGTGGATGTATCTGCGCACTCGGGCCGACGACAGCTCGCTGCGAGACCATGCCGGTCTTGCACTCAGCTTCGCCATCGCTTTCTTCATACGTCCGCAGTCGGCGCTGCCGATCGGCTTGCCGCTGCTAGTCGCTTGGGTCCTGACCTTGCCACGCCTCAACGCGGGGGTGCGACGGCGTACCGTGCTCGCATTCGGACTTCCAGCAGTGACCTTAGCGGCGCTTTTCTTGGGTGCTCTCTGGGCTCAGAACGGATCTCCGTTTAGGACCGGGTACGTGCGCTCGGAGCAATACCTGATCGAGAATGATTTCCGGTTTACGAGTTTTCGGCCGCAAGACCTCTCGACCGTTCCCGGCTTCGACTTTTCGCTGATCGGCCCGGCTATAGCGCGCACCGCAAGCGGGATGTTTCGCCTCAACTTCGATCTTTTCGGCTGGCCGTCGTCGTTTGCATTTCTGCTGCTAGCGATGCCCGTGCTGTCCGGTCGAGCTCGCATACTCTGGGCCATGACCGCTTCCTATCTGCTGCTGAATCTATTTCAGAAAGATTGGGGCGTCGACACCTTTGGGCCCATGCACGCGTTCGAGCTCGCCCTGCCTATTCTGATTCTTACGATCGTCGGCGCCCATAACCTGAGCCGCTGGCTGAGCGGTGCTCAGGCTCAGAGCCCTGACCAGGCATCTTGGCGGTGGTCCGCCCTCTCCCCCGCTCTGCTCGCGGCGGCGATTGCGACTGCCTGGATCGGATTCGTTCCCGTCCGACTCGCGGCCGTCCGTCAGATAGCAGATCATCTCAATGTGGCGCTCGAGGCTCCGAAAGAAGCGAATCTCAGCGCAGCAGTGGTCTTTTCTCCGTGGCCCTTTGCTCCGCCTTGTGGCGGCTCCCCTAATCACTTCGTCTTGTTCCGCCCGGTGAACGATCCCGACCTGCAGGCCGACGTCTTGTGGGTGAATCACATCGACATCGAAGAGAACCGGCGGCTGATGGAAACCTTGCCGGGCCGTACGGGGTATGTTCTGCGCTGGACCTCGGAGTGCGACGTCGAGCTGTTGCCGCTTGCGACGCTGAGCCCCGGCGACTTCCCTCCAGGGTTAGAGCGCCGGCCCGCGGGAAGTTGAAGAGCGAAGATCCGGCGCCGTGCGAGCTCAGACGCCTCGCTCCCAGAGCGCCCGGAACTGCAACCGAGGAGTCCACCAACGCCAGGAAATCCGCGAACCGCAGGCCAGCGGGTGCCGCAGGACGTCCATGGCTACGACCTTCTGAGGCACTCCTGCTGTGCTGAGCTGGTGTGCGAACCGGCCATCACCGATGTCAGAGTCGAGCGCCCAGGCGGAGGCTTCAGGGGGTCGCCCTCGCGCTGACCGAAAACTGTTTAATCGAGATCGAGTGCTGCCATCCAAGGGTAGTAAGCTGCGCCCGATGGGAAAACGTCTTGCCGTCGGTCTGGCGATCGCAGCGGTTTTCTTCGCGTTGCTTCTGCGCAGAGTCGATCCGAATCAGGTTGGGGAGGTTCTTCACCAAGCGCGTTGGCCGCTGCTGCTCGGAGTGCTGCCCATGCTCTGTGTCTCGATCTTCCTCAAGGGGGAGCGCTGGTCTGTGGCCATCGCGGCTGGAGTCGGCGAGCGCCCGCGACAGCGGCTTTTCGCTGCCACGGTGATCGGTACGGCGGCCAATTGCGTGCTGCCGGCACGGCTTGGTGACGTTTTGCGGGCGATGGTCCTGCGCAAGCACAATCAGGTGCCGGCGACGCGCGCACTGTTCGCAAGCTGGAGTGCGCAGATCTTCGACGTTCTCGCGGTCGCCTTGCTCCTCTTGGCTGGTGTTGCGTCCGGGAAAGGTGTCGCGTCCGCGCGCCTGCTGACACTCATGGTTGCAGCAGTTGTGGTGTCTGTTGTCGCCGTCGGAGCTCTGGCGCGCAGGCCGCAGCTGCTGGCGCGCTGGGCGCGATGGCTTCCTGGCGGTCTCGATGCCAAGCCCGGCCGGTTGGTCCAGCACGCGGTTCGCGGTTTGCGTTTCTTGGGCGAGCCGGCCGTTCTGGCCCGGGTGGTGAGCTACACCGTGGCGGTGTGGATCGTCGAAGTAGGAACGATGTGGTTGGCACTCAGGGCGTTCAACATCGAGGTCGGCCTCGCGGCACCGAGTCTGCTGGTGGCGTCCATCGGGATGTCGTTTGCACTGCCGCTGACGCCCGGCAATATTGGGACCTATCAGGTGGTCGCTATCCTGGTTCTCGGGTTCTTCGGCGTCGACTACGATCGCGCCTTCGCATTCGGAGTTGGCTACCAGGGCTTCGCGCTCTTCGCAATCGTGGCATTCGGCCTGATGTTCTTTCAGCGCGAGGGACTGTCCTTGCGCGAGTTGAAGGTGGATGCTGCTCTCGCGGATACCGAGACGACACTTCTGTCTTGAGGGCAACGCAGCCCGAATACTCCGTAAATGCGAAGAACTGGTGGTCCTAGTGATCGCCAATGTCGTGCCGCTTCTCGTCTTGGTGGCGGCGGGTCTAACTGCGGCAAGCCGCGAAGTGGCGTTGGCCCAGGCGGCAACCGGGGAGGGCGGTCTGGGCCAAGCGGCGCTCCTGCTGCTCTTTGCCCACGCCGGACTTGAGAACACGGCGGCACCGGTGGGAGAATTCAAGAATCCCCGCCGTGATGTTCCGTTCGCGCTGCTGACGCAGATCGGCCTGGTCACTTTTTTGTACGCGGCCGTGCAACGGGTGGCACTCGGTAATCTGAGGAGAGAATGAGCATTTTGTGGATGGATCGCTGCCTGACGGCTGCCCATTGACAGTCGTTTCTATTTGTGAGCTGATTCGTCACTATTGCGAAATCCAGCGGCATCCCGCCGCTGGCTGACCCTCGCTGGTCCCTGAGGAGGACCCATTCATGTTCGCGATTCGAGACTTCGGCGCTCCCAGGAAAGGGAGGCGTCGCCTCTTCTTGCGGGCCGTAGTCGGTGCCGTGGCGTTCGGCGCTCTGCTCCTTGTTCTCGGCTTCCAGTTCAGCGGACGGAAAGCGCACGCTGACGCTCGGAGCGCCATTCAGGCAAGGGGCGAGTATCTGGTGATGGTTGCAGGCTGCAACGACTGCCATACGCCCTGGAAACTCGGGCCACACGGTCCAGAGCCCGATATGAGGCGGATGCTTTCCGGCCATCCGGAAGGTATGGAGGTGCCGGAGGCTCCGGTCACGGCTACCGGACCTTGGACGTGGGCTGGAACCGACACCAACACGGCCTTCGCTGGCCCGTGGGGTGTGAGCTACGCGCCAAACCTCACTCCCGACGAGAACACCGGAATCGGTATCTGGACCGAAGACATCTTCGTCAACACCCTGCGTAGCGGTCGGCATTGGGGCGTCGCGCGCCCCATTCTGCCGCCCATGCCGTGGCAGAACTTTGCGCGGATGACCGACGAAGACCTGACTGCGATCTTCGCCTATCTGCGCTTCATCCCGCCGGTCACCAACAGGGTGCCCGAGTCGCAGCCCGCAGCCGTCCAGCAGGCCGCTACAGGAACCCAGTAGGTCGGACCGGTTTGCAGCAGCCAGAGGGGGCGGGCTGGCCCCCCGCCTCCTCCTCTTAGACCTCGAGTCGCGATCGCTCGGGCTCGAGAGCGCGCTGCGGGAACGATGATCGAGGATCGTCCGCCGGACTTAGACGGGTCGCCCGTCTGGTGGGGAATAGCGGTTCCGCGGACGCTTGGACATCCGCAGGGAAACCTCGAGCGCGAAGGACTGAGACTCCGGCGGGCAATCGAGTCTAGGGACGACTCTCATCTCGGGATGACGATCGAAGGGATTGGCTATTCCCTGCATCACACCAAGCATAGTGTCGTGCAGCACGACCGCTACTCCGCCGGACAGATCGCGCTGCTGAAGGAGGCCCTTCGAGCCGCTTTCAGTCGGGCGGCTGGCGCAGGCGCTTGAGCGCACTGCGCCGACGCTTGTCCTCGAGCCGACGACGATCGGATGCCGCCGGCTTGCGAGTGCGCTTGCGCGGAGGGCGGCGCTCGATCGCATCGGCGAGCAGTTCAGCTAACCGCTCCCGAGCCGCCTCGCGGTTGGCGGCCTGCGTGCGGTGCTTCTGCGAGACGACGCGCAGGATGCCCTGTTTGTCGATGCGGGTCGGGAGGCGCGAGTGAACCAGGGTCTTGTCCTCGGCGGTCAGGCTCGGCGAGGCGTTGACGTCGAAGAGGACAGTGACCCGCGTTTCTACCTTATTGACATTCTGTCCGCCCGGGCCGGAGCTGCGCGACCTGCGGTAGGTGAGCTCGCTTTCGCGAAGTGACAGATGGTCGTTGATTGGAAGCATGAGGGTGTCTCGTCTCGGGAGCTCTCCGTCGCCTCCAGTCTAGCTTCCGGGCGATGCGCGGCGAGGTGATCGGCGGCGGGATCGGTCTGCTACGATTCAATTGAGTTCAAGAGATGAAGCCCCCAGTCTTTGACTACATAGCACCGGATACTGTCGACGAGACCCTTGCTGCCTTGCAGCAACATGGGTGGGGTGCGAAGGTTCTGGCAGGTGGGCAGAGCCTGGTACCGCTGCTCAACTTCCGGCTCGCCGAGCCGTCGATTTTGGTCGACCTGAACCGCCTCGAGGCGCTCGACTACGTGCGGGTGAACGAGGCGGGATCACTCCTGATCGGCGGGATGACGCGGCAGCGAACGCTCGAGCGGGACGCACGCGTGGCCGAGATCGCACCGCTTCTGGCGGAGGCGGTGCCGTGGATCGCTCACCCGCAGATCAGGAATCGAGGAACCGTCGGCGGCAGTCTGGCGCATGCCGACCCGGCGGCGGAGCTGCCGGTTGTCGCAGTGGCTCTCGGGGCGACTCTCAAGATCCGAAGCGCCGGCGGCGAGCGCACGGTGCCGGCGGAGACCTTCTTCGTCGCTCTGATGACGACCGATCTGGCGCCGGACGAGCTGCTGGTCGAGGTTGAGATTCCGCCGATGGCACCGCGCACCGGCTGCGCCTTTCTCGAGGTCGCCCGCCGCAAGGGCGACTATGCACAAGCAGGCGTCGCGGCGCTGGTGACGCTCGACGCTGCCGGTGGCGTGGCTGCTGCACGGCTCGTGTATCTG
>JAOTUP010000066.1 GCA_029863825.1 Acidobacteriota bacterium
CGTCTGTAGGTGCCGGCGCCATCCTCGGCCTGTCCGCGGCGGCGCTGGAATGGTGCGCGAACGATCTTGCGGGCGGCCTGCTCCCGTGGCCGGAGCTCCTCGATCTGGGGGTCTTGTACGTTTCGCTGGGAGCGTTTCTCGGACTGGGAGCCGGCGTTGCGAGCCGGCTTCCACCACTCGCTGGGCGATGTGGCGGGTCGCGGGTTGCGGTTGCTGTCACGATCCTCGCGTTCAACGCGCTCTGGGTCCTGTCATCTGGAAGTCCGCGAAGAGGGCTTCTGTTTCTCGTCGGAGCTCCGATCTACTTCTGGGCCGTCTGCAGACTGGGAACCCTTCTGGCGGATGGCGGCAAGCCCCTCATCGCGCTGCAGCGGTCCATTCTCGCGCTGGTCTCGATGGTTTTTGGGACCCTTGCGGCGGAGCTTCTTGTCGACGAGCCTCTACTCAGAGCTATTTTGGTACTGGCAGTCATGTCGTTACTCCCACTCCTTGCGGTCGTGCTGCACGAAGCCTGCATGAGAAGGCTCTTTGTTCCGAGCACGATGAATCGCCTGGGACCGTCGGCCGCCGTGGTCCTGTTCCTATCCACGCTGATCGCCTCTCCCGCTCTCGTCTTTTCCGAACGAGAGCGCTTCGCGCCGCTACGAACGGCCGGTATCTCTGCCAGTTCCTCGCCCGGATTCGACTCTCGCGGCCCGGCCCAGCGCGAGGTTGCGAAGTCTCCGCTTCCTGTGCCCGATGAGAGGACTGGTTCTCCGAACATCCTGGTCATATCGCTCGACACGACCCGCGCGGATCACCTGTCGATCTACGGCTACGGGCGAGACACCACTCCCCGGCTTGCCGAGCTCGCCGGCGATAGTCTCGTGTTTACGAATTGCGTGTCCACGAGCACCTGGACGCTTCCGAGCCATGCTTCGCTGTTCACGGGCCTTCACCCCCGAACCCACGGAGCGACTCTCGCCGGCTCTCGAATCCTCGACGTAGACCTGACGTCCGCGCCCCTGGTCGAACCGGACAAGGTGGGCTTGGCCCGCCCGCTTGCGGCGGAGCACGAGACGCTGGCAGAGATTCTCACTGCCCGAGGCTACGCGACGGCGGCGATCGTCGCGAACCACTCGTATCTCTATCGCTACTTCGGTCTGGCCCAGGGGTTCCAGTACTACGATGATTCCCCCGGCATGCTGCTCCGTCGCCAGCCGAACGCAGCCCGCCTCGGGAGGACACTGTCCCGGGAGTTCCTGCGCAGGAAGTACCGAAGCGCTGAGGACATCACCAGCGAAGCGATCGATTGGCTCGACAGCATTGGCTCGCAGCCGTTTTTCCTTTTCTTGAACTTCATGGAGCCGCACTCTCCCCACGTGATTCCGAGAGACTTCCGTCTCTATTCCGGACTTCGCAGGCGGGAGACGTGGATGCCATGGTTGCTCGAAGATGTCGAGTACACGCGAAGGCCCGGGACCTGGTCGCCCCACGAGGCCGACGTGTATTCCGGGATGTACGACGACGCCATCCGGAGCATGGATGCCGAGATCGGCCGCCTAATCGTGAATCTCGAGCAGAGAGGCCTGTATGACGGACTCATGATCGTCGTGTTTGGCGATCATGGCGAGCTGCTGGGCGAACACGGGTTGGTTGGCCACATCGGAAGGACTCCGTACGAGGGCCTGGTGAGGGTGCCTCTCTTGGTCAAGTACCCAGGCGGCATGCACCATGGGAAGTGGGACGGCCGGGTGCAGACCCTGGATCTGTTTCCGACCATTCTGGATGCCGTGCAGATCGAGCCCGGCGACGCCGTTCAGGGCGAGATCCTGCCGGAGGTGGCGCACGAGATCGTCCTAGAGCAGTTCGTCCACGCCGCGCTGGCCGAGAGCGACCCTGGACTCTTCGACCGCGAGACCCGCGCGCTCTACCGCGGCAGGTACAAGCTGATCGCGACATCGCGGGGCGAGCTCGAGCTGTACGACCTGGACGCGGACCCGCGCGAAGAGGCCGATCTCTCGGCAGAGTTGCCGGAAGTCCTGGGCGAGCTTCTTGCGGCCCTGGCCGAGTGGGAGACAGGGACCCCCTTCTACAGGAGAGACGTCGAAGAGAGGCCCTCGGAGCACGCGCTCCAAAGGCTGAAGTCCCTTGGCTACGTGGAGTAGGGACCCATCGCGCCGGAGCCGAGCCGGGCAATGTCGGGCCGGAGCGCCAGGCGACTCTCGTGGCGCTGGGTCGCCCGACGGCTCGACTATACTCCCGGCAGCAAGTTGATCGCGATCCGGGGGCTGAACCCACCCACGGCGGCGCGAGCAAGGCGCGAGCACCGACGGTCCGCGTTCCGTGAAGAGCTCGAGAATCCCAGAGCCCGCCCCGAGCACGACCCTCCTCGTCGAGGGGCCGGGACTCCATGTGACGGTGCGTGAGAGGCGGCGTGGTTGGAGGTCTCTGGATCTCGGAGAGCTGGTCGCTTATCGCGATCTCTTCTTCTTCCTCGTGGTGCGGGACGTCAAGGTCCTGTACAAGCAGACAGTGCTGGGCCTCGGTTGGGCGATCCTCAGGCCATTGTTCGGGATGGTGGTCTTCAGCGTGGTCTTCGGACGCCTGGCCAAGGTCCCCAGCGACGGCCTCCCGTACCCTCTCTTCTCCTACACGGCTCTGGTGCCCTGGACCTACTTCCAGACCGCGATCATCGCTTCCACCAACAGTCTGATTGCGGGCTCACAGCTGATCTCCAAGGTCTATTTTCCGCGCATCGTGGTGCCCATGGCACCGGTGGTCGCCGGGTTGCTGGATTTCGCGATCGCCATGTCCGTGCTCGCCGTGCTGATGTTCTACTACGGCGTTGCGCCGACGGCGAGTTTCGTGTTCTTGCCGATCCTGGTCCTGATCATGGTGCTGACAGCGGCTGGTGTCGGACTCTGGCTTTCGGTGCTGGCGATTCAATACCGCGACGTCAGGTTTGCAGTCCAGTTTGTAGCTCAGTTCCTGATGTATGCGGCGCCAGTCGTCTGGCCGGCATCTCTCATTCCACCGGAGTATCGCTTGGCTTACGGCCTCTACCCGATGGCGGGCGTGATCGAGGGCTTCCGTTCGGCGATTCTGGGTGAGACGGCGATGCCATGGGATCTGCTGGCCGTGGGGTCGGTGAGTGCTCTCGTGGTGTTCCTCGTCGGTGCCCTATACTTCCGCCGTACGGAGCGAATTTTGGCCGACGTCATTTAGGGGCTATGGTCGATTTGGACCGCCGATGACTGACATCGCAATCAAAGTCGAGGACGTTTCCAAACTCTATCGACTCGGCCTTCAGGAGCAGATGCACGAGAGCCTTGGCGGTGCCGTCGTGTCTTTCTTGCGCTCTCCGTTGCGGAACTTCCGGCGCCTACGGAGTCTTTCGACCTTCACCGCAGACGACTCCGACGCCGCGGACGTGATCTGGGCTCTGAGAGATCTGTCGCTCGAGGTCGATCAGGGGGAGGTTCTGGGAATCATCGGCTCGAACGGAGCCGGCAAGACGACCCTCCTCAAGATCCTAGCCGGAATCACCGAGCCGTCACATGGGCGTGCCGTGGTCAACGGCCGTATTGCCAGCCTGCTCGAGGTCGGTACGGGCTTTCACTCCGATCTCACGGGGCGGGAGAACGTCTACCTGAACGGCACGATCCTCGGTATGACGAAGCGCGAGATCGATGCGAGGTTCGACGAGATCGTGGCCTTCTCGGGCGTCGAGAGGTTCCTGGACACCCCGGTCAAGCGGTACTCCTCGGGCATGCGGGTGCGGCTGGCCTTCGCCGTAGCAGCGCATCTCGAACCGGAGATCCTCCTGATCGACGAAGTCCTGTCGGTCGGCGACGCCGAGTTCCAGCGCAAGTGCATGGGCAAGATGGGAGAGGTGGCGGGGGCGGGCAGGACCGTCCTTTTCGTCAGCCACAGCATGAACGCGGTCAAGACTCTGTGTACCCGCGCCTGCTGGCTGAAGGCCGGACGGGTCCAGAGCGTGGGAGTGCCGCTCGACGTAGTCGCGGAGTATCTCGAAGAGGCGATCAGGCCCGAGACGACTCGGGAGTGGAAGGCTGAATCCACGGCTGACGACGACCAGATGATCCGGCTGACCGGAACGCGCGTGCGACCGCGGGGCGAGCAGCGCATCCTCATGGGCGAGCCCTATGGGCTGGAGTTCACGTTCGTCAAGACCACCGACCTGCCTTTTGGCCTCGACCTGACGTTTCACCTGGTCGACGAGATGGGTACGCTGGTCTTCGTGGGATCGACGGTCCTCGACCGAGAGAGCTGGAGGGTCGGAGAGGGCACCTTCACGGCGACCGTCGAGGTGCCCGAGAATCTCATGAACGAAGGAGTGTACTCGGTGGCGCGAGTCCTCTTTCTCAAAGACAAGGGCAGCGTACTCTGCGAGCAGCGCGACGTGCTGAGGTTCGAAGTGGTGAACCCCGGAGAAGGCCGATTGGGCTGGATCGGTGGGAAGAAAGAGGGTGTCGTGCGCCCGCGTTTCCTTTGGCGCCTCGACCACACAGGCCCAACGCCACTTGAGGCAGGGTGACGAGATCGGGAGGACTCTAATGCGGCGCGATGTCGTGATTCTCGGTGCGGGGGGATTCGCGCGCGAGGTGCTCGATGTGTTCGAGGCCTGTAACGACCGGGAGGAAACCTACAACGTGCTGGGTTTTGTGGTCGACTCGCGGTTCGGTCTACCGGGCACGAGCATCAACGACAAGGAGATCCTGGGGAATCTGGGCTGGCTCGCCGAAAGGGCAAGGGAAGTCGAGGTGATCTGCGCGGTCGGAGCTCCAGAGATCCGGAGATCGCTGGTCGCCCGGGCCGAAGCCGTCGGATGCCGTTTCTGCAGCGTGGTTCACCCGAATGCAGTCCTCACCAGGCGGATAGAACTGGGTCCCGGTACGGTCGTCACGGCAGGTTGTATCCTGACCAACAACATCCGGCTCGGTCCCCACGTGCATCTCAACCTGGATTGCACCGTCGGGCACGACTCGGTTCTCGAGGGTTTCGCCACGATCGCCCCCGGTGTTCATGTTTCCGGCAACGTACGCATTGGCACGGGAGCGTATGTGGGCACGGGAGCGAACATCCTCGAGAAGATCACGATCGGCGCTTGGTCGGTGGTCGGTGCCGGCAGCACCGTCATTCGCGATATCCCCCGCGGCGCAACTGCCGTCGGGAGTCCAGCCAAGGTCATCAAGGAGAGTGTGGAAGGGCTGCAACTTGGCGGGTAGAGAAGACAAAAGCGATGAGGGATCACTCGGAGGACGTCCTCACTTCCCGGAGCCGCTGCACGTCGGAAGACCCGTCGTGGCGAATCGCGAGCGGTTCCTCGAGCTCATGGGAGAGATCCTGGAGCGGCGGTGGTTCTCCAACGACGGACCCGTGGTTCGCGACTTCGAGAGCGCTATATCCCGTTTCCTGGGTGTCAAGCACTGCATCGCGACCTGCAATGCTACGGTCGCACTCGAGATCGCAGCCAAAGCGCTGGGGCTCGAGGCGGAGGTCATCGTACCTTCCTTCACCTTTGTCGCGACGGCGCATGCACTGCAGTGGCTGGGGATCACGCCGGTGTTCTGTGACGTAGACCCAGGGACCCACAACATCGATCCCGCAGCCGTGGAGAGGCTGATCACCTCGCGAAGCACCGGAATCCTTGGCGTCCACCTATGGGGCACGCCCTGCGAGATCGAAGTGCTCCAGGAGATAGCTGATCGCCACGAGTTGGCCCTCTTCTTCGATGCGGCGCACGCTTTTGGGTGTACTTACGCAGGAGAGTACGTCGGCCGTTTCGGCCGTTGCGAGATCTTCAGTTTCCATGCTACGAAGTTTCTGCATTCTTTCGAAGGCGGTGCGATCACGACAGACGACGACGAGCTCGCAGAGAACGCGCGACGCATGCGGAACTTCGGGTTCGAAGGCTACGACAATGTGGTGTCTGCCGGCATCAACGGCAAGATGAGCGAGCCATGCGCCGCGATGGGCCTGACGAATCTAGAATGCATCGAAGGTCTCGTCGAGTCGAACCGACAGAGCTACCGGGCGTATTGCGCGGGCCTCGAAGGGATTCCAGGGATTCGGGTCGTGAAGTACGACGAGAGAGAGACCTGCAATTTTCAGTTTGTGGTCCTCGAGCTCGACTCAGAGGCGTTCGGAATGAGCCGCGACGAACTGGTGGATCGTCTTCAACGGTGCGGAGTGCTGGCGAGAAAGTATTTCTGGCCGGGCGTCCACAGAATGGAGGCCTATCGGTCCCGACTCTCGGAGGCAAGCCTCTCACTATCGAACACCGAGTGGCTTGCAGAGCGCGTAGTTACCCTTCCAGCGGGGACTGCGGTCGACAAGGACGAGATCTCTGGGATCTGTTCGCTGATTCGAGGCTCTGCGCGGGACTAGCCTATCCCGGCAGGTCTGTTGCCCGAGAGGCTCTACCGAAGGTGTGAAAGCTCAAGCAGACGGAAGAACAGCATGCTTGTCAGTGTCTGCGTAATCAGCTACAACCAGGAGGCTTTCATCGCGGAGGCACTGGACAGCATCCTCGCGCAGCGGGTGGACTTCGACATCGAGATCGTGATCTCGGACGATTACTCTACCGACGATACTCCTCGAATCATCGAGGACTATTCGAATCGCTTCCCGGATGTCGTGAGATTCACGGGAAGAACGAAGAATGTTGGTTGCATAAAAAACTTTTTCGAGAACCTCGCAGCGAGCAGGGGGCAGTACGTAGCGCTCCTCGACGGGGATGACTACTGGACCGATGATCGGAAGCTAGAGCGACAGATTTCGGTGCTGGAGGCCGAGCCTGACCTCGGAGGTGTCTTCCACGACGCTTGGATAGAGGACGAGGCGAGCGGCCAGCGACGGCTGAGAATCGGTGAGCGCAAGATCGATCGGACGGTGGGGATTCACTCCCTCATCTTGGAGAAGAACATCTCGACCTCGACGATGACGTTCAGAAACTGCCTCGACTGGTCTGCCCTCCCCGAGTGGGCGCTGCGAGCACCTGTCGGGGATTACCCACTCGCTCTGCTGGTTGCTGGCCGAGGTCCATGGAGGTACCTTCCAGAGGTCATGTCGGTATACCGTTCGCACGGTGCGGGGGTATGGGGGGGGCTCTCGGTCGAGGCACAGCTTGAGAAGGACCGCGGATTCCTGCAGTTGCTGGAAGACCATTGGGAAGGCGAGTCGCTGGCCGAGACGATCAGATTGAAGCGCCGCATGTTGTGGCGAAAGGGCGCCATCGAAGCAGCTCGTGGTGGCGATCTGGGACGAGCGTTTCGGCTCCTTGGTCGGAGCGGGCTGGCGGTCTGGGCCGGATACCCTCGGGTGTCGTTGAGGAAGTTCTTCGGAGCGGTGAGGCTCGGCTTTGGCGGGAAGGAAGGGTCTTGACGGGCCGCATCCTGCTCAGTTTGGCGCTTGCCACAGACGCTCTTCGGCGAAGTCGAGCAGCTGCGCCACGCCGGCGCCGGGAGAGTCTCCCCAGAGGCGCCGCGTTCTCCGCCTCAGTTCCTCAGCGGCCGTAGCGGTGGCTCGCAGGACGGTTTCCACGACCGCAGCGGGGTTCTCGGCGAGATCGCTGAGTCCGTCTTCGGCCAACTCGTGGCCGTAGGGAAAGCTGGTCTTGAGGATCACCGTGGGCCGAGGGATGATGGCCGCTTCGAAGAGTGCCGAGCTGTAGCTTCCGACCACCACGTCGGCGTCTGCAAAGGCTTCGTAGACGGTGCTCGTGGAGACGATCTCGATCCGCGTCAAGTCGATGCCGGTGGCTGCGATGTGGGGCGGGTCCTCACCCGGCCGGATCTTCAACGCTACGTGGAACCGGTCGTCGGCCATGAGCTGCTCGAGGTACGCCGAGATCTCGCTCTGCCGGGCTGCGGACTCGGAGATGACGAGAACTCGGATCGCGTCACGCAGGCGGTTTTTGCTCGAGGAGCTCGGGTCGTGGAGGGCCAGGGGCTGTCGGAGCGGCCCCGAAGCGAATGCACGGGTACGGTCGAAGAGGTCCCCTCTCTCGAGCCTCTCGATG
>JAOTUP010000067.1 GCA_029863825.1 Acidobacteriota bacterium
GGCGAAGAAGTCGAGCTCGACGAGCTACTGGAAGAGTCGCGGTCGCGTCGCGACCCGGAGCTTCTGCGCCTCGTGTCGGAGTACCTGCCGATCTCCTTCAGCCGCCGCCACGGTGACCCCAGCAGGCCCTGGAATCAGTTCTCGATCAACGTGAAGAACCGGGACGGCTCGAAGATCCTCGACTACCAGGGAAACTGGCGAGACATCTTTCAGAACTGGGAAGCTCTGTGCATTTCCTTCCCCGAGTACCTGGAGGGCGTGATCGGCAAGTTCGTCAACACCACGACAGCCGATGGCTACAACCCCTATCGCGTCACCAAGGACGGGTACGACTGGGAGGCTCCCGACGCCCAAGACCCGTGGGCTCATTTCGGGTATTGGGGTGACCACCAGCTCATCTACCTGCTCAAGTTTCTCGAGTCGTCGCAAAACCACCACCCGGGTGCTCTCGAGCGAATGCTCGCCGATCGGAGGTTCGTGTATGCAGAGGTTCCGTACGACATCAAGTCGTACGCGGACCTCCTCGAGGACCCGCGGGATTCGGTCGAATACAACACCGCACGCGCCGACAGAATCGCCGCCCGGATCGAGGCGGTCGGGTTCGACGGCAGATACGTCACCAACCAGGCCGGCGAGATCTGCAACGCGAACCTGACGGAAAAGCTCCTTGTGCCCTTGCTGGCCAAGGTCTCCAACTTCGTCCCGGGCGCCGGGTTCTGGATGAACACGCAGCGCCCGGAATGGAACGACGCCAACAACGCCTTGGCCGGATACGGCGTGTCGATGGTGACGCTCTATTACGCACGTCGCTACGTTTCGTTCTGCCTCGACCTGTTCAACACCGTCGAGCGGGAAGACATCGAGCTGAGCGAGGAGGTCGCGCGCTGGCTCGAAGCAGCCTCCGAAGTCCTCTCCGACAACCGCGGGCTGCTCGAGAAAGAGCCGCTCGACGACGCGGACCGGAAGACACTGCTCGACGGTCTCGGGCGAGCCGCCGAGGCATACCGGTCAGCACTCTACGCGAAGGGCTTGAGCGGCCGGAACCGAGTCGTCGCGGCCGGCGATCTGCAGAGATTCCTCGAGGTGCTACTCGAGTTTTTCGATCAGACCATCCGGCTCAACAAGCGAGACGACGGCCTCTACCACGCCTACAACGTTCTCGGAATCTCGCCCGAGGCCCTTTCGGTGGAGCGATTGCAGGTCATGCTCGAAGGCCAGGTGGCGGTTCTGAGCTCGGGCGCGCTGAGCCCAAGAGAGTCCCTCTCCGTTCTGCAAGCGCTGAGGCATAGTGAGATGTACCGCGCCGACCAGCACTCGTACCTGCTCTATCCGAACAAGGTGCTGCCGAGCTTCCTGGACAAGAACACGATTCCCCCGGAACTGGTGAATCAATCGCAGCTTCTCGCCAGACTCGTCGCCGACGGCAACACCGAGCTGGTCGAAAGCGACGTCGAAGGCAACCTCCACTTCAACGGCCTGTTCAAGAACATCAGGGACGTCCGCGCAGTCCTCGAACAGCTCGCGGAGCAGGGGTACGAGAATCTGGTGGTGCAGGAATCCGACCTCCTCGCCGAGATCTTCGAATCCGTCTTCGAGCACAAGAAGTTCACCGGGCGCTCGGGAACGTTCTACGGCTACGAAGGCCTCGGCTGCATCTACTGGCACATGGTCAGCAAGCTGCTCCTGGCAACGCAAGAGACCGTCCTGGTTGCTTCAGACCAGGACGACGAGGCGTTCGGCGACCTCGTGGAGTCGTACTACGACGTACGAGCGGGGATCGGCTTCAACAAGACGCCGGAGGTCTACGGCGCCTTCCCAACTGATCCGTACTCTCATACGCCCGGTTTTGCCGGCGCCAGGCAGCCCGGGATGACGGGCCAGGTCAAGGAGGAGATCATCACCCGATTCGGCGAGCTGGGCCTTACCGTGGGAGACGGCCAGGTGAGCTTCGTCCCCGTCCTCTTGCGGAGAAGCGAGTTCCTGGATCACCCAGAAGGATTCGGGTATTACGATGTCGCCGGGGAGCTGCAGTCGCTCGCCCTGGAAGAGCATACACTTGCCTTCACATACTGCCAGGTTCCGATCGTCTACAGGATTTCAGAGGAACGGAAGCTGACGCTGATTTTTTCGGACGGCACGATCCGCGACCTCGAAGGACTTGTTCTGGACAAAGCCTCGAGTCGCGAGATCTTCAGGCGATCGGGCAAGATCGTGCGCGTCGAGGTGTCGCTCACTCCTGGGCTGGAGAGGTAGTCTGACCTTCTCGCCGGGGTCAAGCTTGCACTGTCGAGCTCGTTGCAGCTGTTCGTTGTTTGGAGACGTGTGTGCATGAGCGAAGAATCGAGTCGAATGACCGCAGCTGAGGACCGGGTTCCGTTCGGACAGAAGGTCGCCTACGGCGTCGGAATGCTGGGCAACCAGATGTTCCCGGCCGCCCTCGGCGTCTTCATGGTCGTCCTCGTCAAGGGCCTGGGCTTTCCCCCGCTCCTCTGGGGGCTCCTCTTCTTCCTGCCTCGCATCCTGGATGCGGTCACCGATCCGATCATGGGTTTCATCACCGACAACACCAGATCTCGGTGGGGTCGCCGGCGGCCCTACATCTTTCTCGGTGCCATTATCACCGGCCTTTCCTACGTCGTCATGTGGCAGCTCTACGAGCACAACAGCCTGGCCTTCAATTTCACTTACTTCCTGGCCATGTCGCTGGTCTTCTACGTCGGCCTGACCATCTTCGCAACCCCTTATGTCGCCATGGGCTACGAGCTGAGCCGCGACTTCCACGAGCGAACGCGCGTCATGGCCGTAGCGCAGTTCATTGGCCAGTGGGCCTGGGTGATCGTCCCCTGGTTCTGGCCGCTGCTGTACAACCCGGATCTCTACGAGTCGGCAGCGGCCGGAGTGAGGAGCCTGGGAATATGGGTCGGTCTGGGGTGCATGGCCCTGGCTCTGGTTCCCGCCATCTTCGTCAAGAGCAAGCCGACGACTGAGGCCGACCATCTCCGGGATCTGAGTCGCAGGAACATCGGCGAGAACTTCCGAGTCTTCTTCAAGGGCTTCGGTGAGACATTTCGCAGCGCGCCGTTCAGGAAGCTGTGTATTGCGACCTTCCTGGTATTCGGTTCGTTCCAGACGATCGCCGCCTTTTCGTTCTTCATCATCGTTTACTACCTGTTCAACGGTGACGCCGGAGCGGCGGGGAGCTGGCCCGCCTGGTTCGGCACCATAAGCGCACTCTGCACCACGTTTCTGGTTATCCCCATCATCACCTTCGTCTCCCAAAGGATCGGCAAGAAAAATACGTTCCTTATCGCACAGGCGATCTCGATCCTCGGTTACGTGCTGTTTTGGTGGTTCTTTCAGCCCGAGAATCCAATGATGATGCTGGTCCCGCTTCCCCTCTTTGCGTTCGGCATCGGCGGGCTCTTCACTCTGATGACCTCAATGACGGCAGACGTCTGCGATCTGGACGAGCTCAACACGGGCGCGAGGCGCGAAGGCACCTTCGGCGCCATCTATTGGTGGATGGTGAAGTTCGGCATGGCCTTCGCCGGCGGCATTAGCGGGCTCATCATGAGTCTCGCCGGGTTCGTCGCGGATGCGCCGGCGCAAGCGGAGGGGGTGATGACCGGGATGCGGCTCGCCTACTCTCTCGTCCCGATTACCGGTGCACTCCTCGCCATCTGGGTTATGCGGGACTACGACGTGACCGAGCAGAAGGCGCACGAGATTCGAGCCGAGTTGGAGAGGCGCCAGGGGAGAACCGCGTTCGGTTGAGCGGTGCACGGTGTTTGGTGGGCCCGGTTGGTGGGCCCGGTGACAGGATACCGAGTTCATTGATTTGGACCGATGAGATGACCGGATACTCAATCCATTGAATTCGGCATCCTGTCACCCGGACCTAGAAGACGAATTGCCACTGTAGGAATGTGGTGTCCGCGTCGATGCCCCTCTTACCGTCCACGTTCTCGCCCATGCGATAGGTGAACTGCACCTTCACCTTGTGCTTGTTCCAGAAGTAGTTGACTCCGAGCTCAGTGGCGTTCCATGCGTCCTCGTAGTTGTCGGCGTCGAGCGACTCGTACCTGGCGACAAACTCGACCGCCGAGTTCGTCAGCATGTAGCCCCCCTCGATCTGGTATTTGTCGAGGTCGGTCGAACCGTTGCGATAGAGACCGCCCGTGAAGGTGGAGTCCACGGTGTCGCCGGATACAAGGTTGTACTCGACGTCGATCGAGACACCCTTGCCGCGGACGCCGGCGCTGAGCTCGAAACCCTCGGCACTATCGAGATCAGCCTTGGATGAGCTCGTCGACAAACCCGTCACCGGATCCGTGTAGGTGTTGTTGTCGTTGTCGTTCGACCAAGTGAAGAAACCGAGGCTGAAGCTCGACTTGAAGCTGTCGCTGTGGAAGTCGCCCTGGTCAAACTCCATGTTGCCCTGCGGGTGGAGGTCCACCCGGCCACCGATGATCAGCCCTTCGTTCCAGTCGCCAGCATTGTTGACCGGCGAGTCGAAGTCCATCTTCTTGGCATCCGGGTCGAGATGCTCCGCTCCAACGGCCACCTGGTAAGTAACCTTTTTCGAGTCGTTGTGACCGTTCACCCGCAAACCGAGCTGACGATCGGGGGTGCCGAAGTTGTGGTCGCCCACGAAGCCGCGCTCGACTGTTTGCTGCCTCTTCGAGCTGGTGAGGAACTCGCGTGAGAACGGCGTCTTCGAGTTGCCGATTGTCAGGGTCTTGTTTCTCCACCCCGTGTACTGCATGTATGCATCTTTCACCGCCACTTCGTTCTCGTCGAGGCTCTTGCCGAAGTCGAATTGGATCTTTCCCAACCAGTTCTCGGTCACGCTGGCTGCGATGTACGGACGCAGGCGACGGAAGAAGATCTGGTCTCGAGAGTCACCGCCATTCGTGTCGACATTCACGTACTGCAACTGAATTCGACCACCGATCTCGACGAACTTGGCGCCGTCTTCATAGATCTTGATGCCTGCCATGGCGGGCATGCTCGCCGCCGCGATGATCACGGCAAGCGTCAGTGCACGCCAAGATGAGAGTGTTGCTCCAGTCACGTTGATTCCTCCTCGGGGCCCATCGCCCGCTGAAACAAGTTCGCACCGAAAACTCTCAGCGCGATATGGAGAACGATAACGACCACGTGCTTCATGACTGTAACGTCGATGTGACGACGAAGCGACAAATGTCTTGGCTTCATGACCTTCCCATTCTGCTAACCTCGCGATGATTGGACACAACTGGTGCCCACCCTGCTCCAGACCAAGCTCTATCCGCCCCAGATCACGCCGGACCTGATCTGTCGTCCGCGACTCCATGCTCTCCTGAGTGACGCGCTTTCCAGGCCGCTGGTACTCGTTTCGGCTCCGGCCGGTTACGCCAAGAGCCCACTCGTCAGTCATTGGACGGCATCATGCGAGGAGCCGAACGCCCGGATTTCTCTCGATCGGTCTGACGGTGACCTCTCGATCGAGCGGAAAGGACATCACCCATGAGACTCCCGAGAGTGACCTTTATAGCGATTCTGATCGTCGCCACCGCGCAACCGGCCTTGCCCGAGCTGACAATCTCCCAGGGATTGGCCAGCTGGAGCAGCAACGAAACAACGGCCGTTCGCAAGACTCCGATTCTCACGGTCGTCGCGCCCATCACAGCGAGCAACGACCCCGCGCGGGTTGAATTCGCTGAAATCGTCTGCTTTGCCTTCGCCAGTAGAGACGCCGGGGAGCGGAACGTCAGAGGAGCGCGCGGTCGATACACCACCTACGCCTACACGATCGACGAGGCAACCCGGACTGTCGAGAAGATCGTCCTCGACTCCGGAGAGATCAAGACGGCCAAGAACGGACGAGCCAGCTGGACCACGCACATTCCCACGGCGAGCGTGGCGAGTTCTCTCAAGTCCGAAGACGGTTCGATGTGGTCTCTGTCCGAGTTGACCTGGACCAACAGCCGCAAAGTGGAATTCACCCTTTTAGGCTGTTTCCTCCTCGACGAGGAGAACCTCGATCAGGGAAGCTACTAGCTTGATCTTCTCAGCAGAGTTCTTTTCGGACGGCGGAGAGAGCCGACTGGGTAGGCCACCAGAGCCGTGCATCCGGATGCCGGGATCTTGCCGTCCGGCCGCGACCAGCACGTCGAGCGGCTGATGCCCACTTCGCGCGGGCGGCTCCGAGAGCCAGGTGCCCAACCGGCTGCGGTCAGCGTTGTGGTCAGGCAGAGTCCTTTACTAGGATGGTCTCGAGCTCCTCGAGAGAGCGGCCCTTGGTTTCGGGCAGAACCAGAACCACGAACACCAGGCCGATGGCGGCAAAGAGCCCGTAGATCAGGAACGTGGTAGCGCTCCCGAAGTTGGCGAGCTCCCAGGGGAAGACGAGCTGCACGCCAAAGCTGACAGCCGAGTTGATCAGGCCCACGAATGAAATCGCGATCCCCCGGATCCGGTTTGGGAAAAGCTCCGAGAAGAGCACCCACATGACCGGGCCGATGGACACGGCGAACGAGGCCACGAAGCCCAGCACGCCGAAGAGCACCAACCAGGGATTCATCGCGATCGCCGCGTTGATGAAGTTGGACTCGTACTGCGTGGCAAGCTCGTCCCCAAGAGCGCCCCGGAGGGCCTCCTTGAACTCCACGTCGCTCCCGAACGTAGTGTCCTGGAGATCCGCTACGGCTGGGACGTTGACCTCAGCCGGCAGCTTCGCCAGATCATCACCGGTGATCGTGTAGGAAGCCGAGGAAAACCCGAACGCCAGCACGGACATGGACACGGCAATGCCGAACAGGCCGAAGACGAGCAATGGCTTGCGACCGATCCGGTCAATGAACAGCATCGCGACGACCGTGAACACCAGGTTGATCAGCCCCACGAGCACCGCCTGCGCAAAGGACGCGTCCGTTCCGATGCCCGACTGCTCGAAGATCATCGGCGCGTAGAAGAACACCGCGTTGATGCCCGTGGCTTGCTGAATGATCGCCACCACGACTCCGATCGTGAGGACGAGCTTCATCGCCGGGGCGAAAAGCTCCATCACGGAGACCTTCTCCCGACCGGCATCCTTGGCAAGACTGGCGTGGATCTCGTCGAGCTCCTCCCGGGCTTCGGCTTCCCCGACGGCACTTGTGAGGATCTTCCGGGCCTCCTCCTCCTGCCCCTCGAGCAGAAGCCAGCGAGGGCTCTCAGGCACGAAGAACAGGCCGAAGAAGTACAGGACGGCGGGCAGCGTCTCCAGTCCCAGCATCCATCGCCAGTTGTACTCGTCGAACATGAGGGACTGCGCCCAGCCGGCGTCCGATTGGCCCAGCTGCAGGATCATGTAGTTGGTGAAAAAGGCCGCCGAGATTCCGACGACGATATTGAGCTGGTTGAAAGACACCATGCGTCCGCGCTCGGTCGGCGGCGCGATCTCCGCGATGTACATCGGCGCGATGATCAGCGAAGCGCCGACGCCCAGACCGCCGATCATGCGAGCGATCACCAGGACGACGAAGGTTGGAGCAAGTGCCGACGCGATGGCGGAGACGGCATACAGGATCGCGGCCAGGAACAGCACCTTCCGGCGCCCGATCCGGTCACTGAGCGGTCCGGAGAGCATCATCGCCAGGGTGGCCGTGAGCGTGAGCGAACTGACGGCCCACCCGAGCTCGATCTTGCTCAGGTCGAACTGCGGCTCGATGAACTTGACGACGCCGGAGATCACGGAGGCGTCAAAGCCCATGAGGAAACCGCCCCCCGCGACGGTGAGCGCGACTCGCATGACATACCGGTACTTGCTCATAGAGACTCCTGGGTGATTACGCGACGGGCCCGATCACGCCTCCATGGCGTGTCGCGTTCTGTATAGGTCAGGTGAACTGCTGCGTTAGCTTACAGCAAAGAAAGGCACTGGTTGCCATAGCGGCCGATCAGCTGTGTCCTCTGATGACTATGGACGATCACGTTCAGCTCCTGGACACGACGCTCCGAAACAGTGAGCAAATCTGTCACGTTTCCT
>JAOTUP010000068.1 GCA_029863825.1 Acidobacteriota bacterium
AGTCGGCGATGAGAGGGATCGCGTTGAGAATGGGGCTCGCGGTGTCGGCTCTGCTTCTTGCCGTACCGCAGGCAGGGGCTTTCGAGTCGGATCAGTTTCTCGCGCTCGACATTCCGATCGCAGACTCTGCCGCCGTCATCGACGCCTATGTAAACTCCGAGATCGTCGAGGTGCTGGACACGCTGAGTCGACGTCGTCCGCGAATCGCGTGCGAGGCGATTCCACCGCGGATATACCGACACCTGTTCAGCAACCTGCTGTCGTCCCGATTCAAGAAGTTTCTCGAAGAGAGCCCGGAGGTCGAGCGTTTCCCGGGAGACGACGTGGGTTACTGGCAGTACCTCGGATCGAGCATTTACCGCAAGCCGCTCTTCCCGTACATCTTGCCGATGTCGTCGACTCTCGATGTCGGAGGTGTGCGTCTGGGCGTCGACAAGTTCGGTCACATGATGGGGGAGGGGCGACGCTACTACGCGCGGTATCGGAGAGCTCTCCGCCGCGGCTTGAGCGAAGAGCAGGCGATGCGCAAGGTGGTGCTCGGCGGTTTGCAGTGGGAGAAGATTCTGCTCGGAGGCCTCTCCGATGGCGTATTGTCGTTTGCCGATCTCGAGGCCAACTACCAGGGCCTGAGGCTTGCCCGGGCGATGTGCGAGGGACCGGACCCGCATCTCGCAAAAGGGCCCCGGGGGTGGCATCTGGCCCGTCCGGTTCGCTTCGAGGACTATGTCGGTCCCTCGTTCGACGAAAGCTACAACGCGAATCGCTATCCTCGCGGTCGGTGGAAACGGGTCCGACCGATCCTGCTCGCGGAGCATTGTTCGAAACTGGATTTACCCGTAGTCCGCCGGCGACTCGAGCGCTACCGTGCGTCCGACGACTTCAGTTTTTCGCGCCGTGTGCTCGCCGAGCATTTGCAGCACAAGAAACTTTCGCCGAACGAGCATTCGTTCGAAAAGCTGTGTCGCGAGGCGTCGGGTCGCGAGGCGACAGCCGGCGACGTTGTGCTCACTGTATCTGCCAACGGGTCGGGTGCGCTCCAGTGACGTCATCAATCGTCTGAGGCGCCCTGCGTCGCGATTGGGTCGAGGGGCGGAGGAACAGGAAGTCAGGCGGGTGCCGTCACGAGTCGGAGGACCGCGCGACTGCCGTTTGTTCGGCGAAGAACCTGAGCATCTCACGGGCGACGACTTCGGGTTGCTCTTCCATCGGAATGTGACCGCACTCGGGAATGGTGACGAGTCGTGCCGCGGGCAACGATGCGACGGAGCGCCGGGCGCTGTCCAGAGTGATCAGCCTGTCCTCCTCTCCCCATAGCACCAGAACCGGCCGAGCGATCGCCGCAAACTTGACGCTCCACTCGGGCCCCGGGTCGGGCTGAGGAGCCGTCAACCCGACCCACGCATCGACAACGCCTTCGATGCGCACGCGATCGAGATAGGCGGAGACCAGTTCACCGGTGATCGATGAGTCGTCGAAGAACGAGCGCTCGAGAGCGCGGCGTGCGAACCGTGGCCGCAGAGCGACGCCGCGGACATACGGAAAAGACAATGGTCGCCAGCCGGCCAGACTGCGCCTGCGCTCGGCATAGTCGGGAGCCGTCGTGTCGATGAGGACGAGCGAGCGCACCCGCTGCGGGTAGCGATACGCGAGGCTGGTCACCAGGCCACCGCCGTAGGAGTGGCCCACCCAGTGAGCGTCGTCGATTCCCAGAGCGTCGAGAACCGCGAGGAGAAGCGCGACCTGCTCGACGCGGGAGTACCGGTTTCGTTCGCGAGGCCGTTCCGAGTAGCCGAAACCAAGCAGGTCGACGGCGATGACCCGGTGCGAGCGCGCGAGCGAGGGGATGATGTGGCGCCAGCTGTAGGTCGATCCGCCGAATCCGTGCACGAGCACGACGGGATCGCCGGCACCGTGATCCTCGACGTGAACTCTCGCACCGTCGATCAGCACGTGCTCACCGGGAAGATCAGACGCCGTGACGTCCGACAGCGAGCGCACGGAGACACAGCCGGAGAGCGCCACCGCGAGGCAGATCATTGCCGTCGGCACAGCGCAGGGGCGCCACCTCGGTGCTGTACTGCTGCCTCGACTCGAAGGTTCGAAGCGGGTATCTTCTGCGTTCATCATGTCCCAGCTCGAGATTCCCGCCCCCGTTCGTTTCGATATTCCCCCGACTGGGGGCGATGGTTCTCTCGTCGGTTTCGTCGGCACGCCGGACGACGCCAGCCTCGTGCCGACGTGGGTACTCTATCTTCACGGTTTTGGCTCCAGCCAACACGGAGAGAAGGCGGAGTTCTTTCGCCGCCGCTGTATGGCGGAGGGCATCTCGTTCGTGTCTTTCGATTTTCAGGGTCACGGTCTCTCCGGCGGATCGATGAGAGATCTCACGGTCGCCAGGTGCTTGCGGGATGCGACTCGAGTGCGTGATCATTTCGCGTCGTGGGCGGATCGGCCGATGGTCCTGATGGGATCTTCGATGGGTGCTCTGGTGGGCTTGTGGTTCGCGACCACGAACTCGGCGGCCGCCGGCGTGTTCGTGGCGCCCGCCCTGGGTCTCGACGAGAGCTTCCCGGCGCTGATCGGTGCGGAGGGCATGAGGCGGTGGCGAGAAAGCGGTGTGCTGCCGATCACCAACGAGTTGGGGACCTTCGATCTGGGATGGGGCTTTGTCGAGGATCTGAGATCGCGCCGGTCGGAGGATCTGCTTCGCGGGCATCGGCTCCCGACGGTCATTTTTCAGGGGCAGCTGGATGATCGTGTCTCGTGGAAGGTCGTCGAGCGCTTCGCCGACGACACTCCGAAGCTGACGCGACTGGTGCTCTTTACCGACGGCGACCATCGCCTGTTGGACAAACGGAGCACCGTCTGGTCGGAGACCACCAGTTTCCTGCGCGAACAGGGCCTTGACGCCGCTTCAATCTCCGCGGGCGATTCTGCGTAGGTGAAGCGGTTCGGAAAACGGCACTTAGATTCCGCAGGAAAGAGAATCTACGTCCTTCGGGCTCGGAAAGACCAGCGTCACGTCGCCGCCTTGCACGGTCCAGGTGGCGCCACTCCCCTGACGCGAGCGCCGGTCAAGATGCGCCTAGAGAACCGATTCGCCGGGAGCAACGATGCGGTCGACGGCTGCGCGGTCCTCGTCCGAGATCTCGACGTCGAGCGCTCGCAGACAGCCTTCGAGCTGTTCGATCGTGCGCGGGCCGATGATGGCCGAAGTGACTGCCGGAGCGTCGAGCACCCAGGCCAGGGCGAACTCCGCCATCGGCAGCTCTCGCGCCGCGAGGTATCGAGCCAGTTTCTCGACCGCCTGTGATCGGCGCTCGAATTTGGCGTCGTCGAGGTCCTTGATCCAGCGCTCGAATCGCGGGCTGTCGTGCGACTCGCCGGCGTAGCGGTATTTGTCGGCCAGCCAGCCGCCCTCCAGCGGACTCCACACGATGGCGGCCATGCCGAGCTCGCGGGCCATCGGGAAGTGCTCGAGCTCCATGGTGCGGCGGAGTATCGAGTACGGGGGCTGCACGCACACGAAGCGCTCGAGTCCCTTTGCCTCCGAGATGCGGAAGGTGTCGACGATTTGCCAGGCCGTCAGTCTCGGCACCGGGCCGACGTCGTAGTGATTCGTCGAGCACCCGATGTAGCGGACCTTTCCCTGGCGCACCAGATCGGTCATGGCGGAGAGCGTCTCCTCCCAGGCGACGGATGGGTCGGGTCGGTGGATCTGATAAAGATCGATGACATCCGTCTCGAGCCGTCGGAGGCTGCCTTCCACCTGCTGCTGAATAGCCCTTCTGGACAGTCCGCGGTCGTTCGGGCCGTTGCCCATGGGGAAGTAGACCTTGGTAGCGAGTACGGCCTCCTGCCGGCGTCCGGCGAGCGCCGCGCCGACGATCTCTTCGGTTTCGCCGTCGGCGTACATGTCGGCGGTGTCGATGAAATTGATGCCGTGATCCAGCGCCTGGTGGATGATCCGCGTGCACTCGGCTCGGTCGGTGTTGCCCCAGGCGCCCAACATCATCGTTCCGAGGCAGAGTGGTGAGACCTTGATGCCGGCAGGTCCGAGATTTCGATAGTCCATCGCCTCCTCCTCACGAGTCTACGCAGGGGAGGGAGGGTATCAAAGGGAGAGGTGAGCCGAGCTGCTGTCGGGGGCGAATCGGCGACCCGATGGGAGCGGTGGAGAGAAAGCGCCTTCCGTGGTCGATCGACAAATCGAAGCACGTGGTGACGTCTCCTTCTGCCAACCTTCAGAAGCGCTCAGGATTCGGTACAATCCCCTCGTCTTGACGCAAGGACCGTGGCATCGACCGATTCCGATGGGAGTCGTGGAAGCATTAGGCGTCGCTCGCGCGACGCGTCGCCTGGCGGTGTGTGTGCTTCTCGGCGCAAGCATGGCCTCGGGTGGGGCGGCCGCGATAAGTGAGGCGGTCCTGTCTCCGCGCAACGCCAGCTACACGATCTCGGTCGAGCTCGACGCTGCGGAAAAGAGGCTCGAGGGCAGCCTCCTCCTCGAGTGGCGAAACATCCAGGATCTCCCGACTGACGAGCTGCGGTTTCACCTCTACTGGAACGCCTGGCGCAACAACCGCTCCAGCTGGATGCGCGAAGACCGGTATCGTGGGCGCAGCGACCGGGGCGAGAAGATTCTCGCCGAGGACTGGTCGTCGAGCGATCTCGAGTCCATTCGTCTGCTCGGCGTCGACGATCAGCCTGCCACCGACCTGCTGCCGACGCTGAGCTACCTGTGGCCGGATGACGGCAACATCGACGACCGAACTCTCTTCAAGGTCGACCTCCCGGCAGCGGTCGAGCCGGGTGAGACGATTCGAGTGGAGATCGAGTGGACGGCGCGCATCCCGCGCACTTTTGCCCGCACCGGGTATCGCGGCGACTATTTTTTCCTCGCCCACTGGTTCCCGAAACTGGCGGTGTTCGAGAAAGAGGGCTGGCGCGCTCATCAGTACCACGCCGCGACCGAGTACTACTCGGACTACGGCGTCTACGATGTGTCGATGAAGGTCCCGGCGGGTTGGGTGCTCGGGGCGACCGGCCGCGAAGTCGAGCGTCGCGACAACGGAGACGGAAGCGAGACCCACCGCTATTCCCAGGCCGACGTCCACGCTTTCACCTGGACGGTCAGCCCGGAGTATCTGGAGCTGCAGGATCGCTTCGAAGAGCCTGGCCTGCCGCCAGTCGAACTCCGCCTCCTGCTGCAACCGGAACATCGGCGCCAGGCAGAGCGGCATTTCGCCGCCACCAAGGCGGCGCTCAAGTACTACGGCTCGTGGTACGGCCCCTATCCGTACCCGCAGCTCACGGTTGTCGACCCGGCCTTCGGCAGCGGCGCCGGGGGCATGGAGTATCCAACGCTCTTCACCAGCGGCACGCGACTGTTCAACCCGCTTGGCGCTGGTCGCCCGGAAGGCGTGACGATTCACGAGGCGGGGCACCAGTTCTGGTACGGCATCGTCGGCAACAACGAGTTCGAGCACGCGTGGCTGGACGAGGGGCTCAATTCGTTCACCGACGCTCGCGTTCTCGAGGCAGCCTACGACGAGTGGGTCTACAGCAAACGCTATTTCACGCCGCCGGGTACGGAAGCGGGGCAGGGCTTCTTCCCATTCCTGTTTCGCGATATCCGCTTGACGCGCGAGGTCGACGGCAATGGGCTCGACCGCTACCGGCGCACGGCGATCTCGGATGTCCAATCGATGCCGACCTGGCGCTACCATCCGGAAACGGCGAGCGGCATCAGCTACAGCAAGACCGCGACCTGGCTGCACACCTTGGAGCGCCACCTCGGATGGGACACGCTGCGCCGGATCCTGTCGACGTTCTTCGAGCGATTCAGCTTCGCCCATCCGAAACCAGAGGACTTCTATGCCGTTGCCAGTGAAGTGGCAGGAGAGGATCTGTACAGGTTCTTCGATCAGGTCGTCCGCCAGGCCCGTACTTTCGACTACGCGATCGACTCGGTCAAGAGCGAGCGTCAGAAGGCGGAAGGCTGGTTCGAAGCGGACGGCGAGCTGGTGCTGCGGGAGGAAGAGCAGTCGCCCGACGAGAGCTCGGAAGAGGGCGCGGAGTACCACACCGAAGTCGTTGTGCGCCGCCTCGGGAGCGGCACCTTTCCGCTGGATGTGCTGCTGGTCTTCGAGGACGGGTCCGAGGTCAGGCGAACATGGGATGGTCGCTATCGCTGGAAGCGGATCGCGCATGACGGCCCCTCGAAGCTCGAGTACGCTGTCGTCGATCCAGAGCGGACCCTGCTGCTGGACGAGAACTACACGAACAACAGTCGGTTTCTGGAGCCAGGTGATCGCTGGCCGGCCACCAAGTGGGCGGGCAAGTGGCTCATGTGGTTCCAGAATCTCCTGATGAGCTTCGCCTACTTCGTGTGAGGACTTCGATGCTCGGCGCTCTTATACACGGACTTCGACGAACCGCGGCGGCACCGGGACTGGTGATCCTGCTGTGGCTCGCCAGTCTCGTCGCGGCCCTTCCGGCGGCGGTGATGGTGCAGGAGGCGATTCACCGGTCGGTCGGCACGAGCCTGGCGCGCGAGTCGTTGCGCGAGGGCTTCGACACCGGGTGGTTCGGGGAATTCGAAGCGGCATCCGAGGGTCTGCCAGCCACCCTGTCACCGAGCCACACGGGTGTCGGCGCAGTGTTCGATGCCCTCGATGCGTGGTGGAACGGCGATCTCTTCCGGATGCCTGTGTCGACGCTCGTCTTCGGCGTGACCTTCGCGTTGCTGTGGCTCTTCCTCCTCGGCGGCGCCCTGACGCGGTTGCATCGACCTCGGGACCGCATGGGCTGGGTCGACGTCGTTGCCGCAGGCGGACGACTCTTTCCGCGATATCTGCGGCTGGCGGTGCTCTCGGCGCCGCTCTACTACGGCGTCTTTCGCCTCGCGGGGTGGCTGTTCCCGAAGATCGAGCACCTCACGCGGGATGTGACGCTGGAGAGGACGGTCCTCGTCTACAACATGCTTGCGGCGGTGCTGATCGTTCTGTTGCTGGCACTCGTCAAGATGGTCGGGGACTATGCCAAGATCGCCATCGTGGTGGAGAATCGCCGCAGCTCGGTGCTGGCGTTTCTGGCCGGCTGTGGGTTCGTTCTCCGCCATCCGATATCGACTCTTGGGCTGGTGAGCCTCTTCGCGGTCCTCACGATGGCATTGATCGCCGCCTTTGCTGCAGTGGCTCCGGGAGCGCGCGAGAGCACGGTCGTG
The DNA here is from genome assembly GCA_029863825.1 of Acidobacteriota bacterium. Classification (GTDB taxonomy): domain Bacteria; phylum Acidobacteriota; class Thermoanaerobaculia; order Multivoradales; family JAHEKO01; genus JAOTUP01. The sequence continues at coordinate 7,229 of JAOTUP010000068.1, forward strand.
GGGATTATCCTTGCCATCGCTGCGAGCCAGGTGTTCCTGGTGCTGCGAACGGCGCTTCGACTCGGCTTGCTGGCCAGCCAGGTCGTCCTGTTCGACGAGCAACGCCGAAGGATCTGACGAGGTGCTGGACAGAGCTGCAGGGGCTGGTGGTCGTCTATCACGAGTTGATGCGGCAGGCGATAGAGGCGCTGGAGGCACACGGTGCCGTCGAGAAACCGGCGACGCCGGCCGGCTTCGACGGCGCCGGCGAAGGGAACCTGGGCGATCGTTCCGACCCGCTGGCGGGCTCTTGCTTCTGATTCTCGCGCTGCCGTCTCTTCCGGTCGTGGCCGAGGAGGGCATGGCGTCGGAGGGAGCGATCCTCCAGGGGCGGGAGATCACCGTGCCGGGGGCCGTGCTGCCGCTTCGCGATCGGGTCGAGCCGGTGAACCGCATTCTCGAGAAGCGCCTGGATGAGCTGCTGCCGCACCTGATGCGTGAGACCGGTATCGACATGTGGCTGGTCATCAACCGGGAGTATGCGGAAGATCCGGTCTATTTCACCCTGGTGCCGGAGCCGGTGTTTGCCGCGCGGCGGACGACCATGCTGCTCTTTTTCGATCGCGGACCCGAGGCCGGAGTCGAGAGGCTCACCGTCAGTCGCTACCCGTTCGGATCGTTGTATGAGCCGGCCTGGGAGGGAGGTGACCTCGAGGAGCAGTGGCAGGGCCTGACGCGGGCCATCGTCGAGCGGAATCCACGCCGCATCGGCATCAACACGAGTCGTGAGTGGCCG
>JAOTUP010000069.1 GCA_029863825.1 Acidobacteriota bacterium
TCCTCATCGGTTCTGAAGCTCCCTGACGTGGGCGACGATCGCCCAGCGGTCCTCGACAGGAAGGCGCGCTCCGAGCGACGGCATCAATCCGACGCCATTCGAGATGGTCTGGAAGATCTGTCCGTCGGACAACTGGACGATGCGGTCGAGATGAAGATCGGCTGCGGGGATGCTGCCGCGAGTGGCGACGATCCCTTTCCCGTTGCCTCGGCTTCCATGACAGGGAGTGCAATAGATCTCGTAGCGCTCCTCGCCCCGAGCGAGCAGCGTTTCGCTTGTCGGCACGGGAGCGGTGCTGACCGGGGCGCCGGCCTCGGTGCCCAGATAGAGAGCTTCGTCTTCGCGTAACTTGCCGCGAGCGACCGTCCCGTCGACGGGCTGGCGCATCGCCGCGCCGTCGTAAAAGAAGGTGCTTTCGGCCTGGGCAAGGAGCTTCGGCTGCCGATCCATATTCGGGTTGGGATGGATAGGTGGTCGCCTCGAAGTCGAACCTCGAGTGCAGGCGAGGGCGCTTACGACGAGCACCAGGATCGCGAGAAGGCGAACCGCCCTCATGCTCTTTCCTCCCGGCTGCCCGGGTTACGGATCTTGGCCAGGTAGCTGGTGCGAGGTTTGTTGCCGAGCTCGGCGAGCAGCAGGTAGTTGCGCTGGTCCCGCTTGACCTCGGAGACGCGTGAGTCCGGGTCGTTGATGTTGCCGAAGGTAATTGCATCCGCCGGGCAGGTCTGCTGGCAGGCGGTGCGCAGGTCGCGATCCTCGACTGTGCGCTCTTCCCGCTTGGCCGTGCGCTTTGCCGAGTTGATGCGCTGGATGCAGAATGTGCACTTCTCCATGACTCCGCGCGAGCGCACGGTGACATCGGGGTTCATCGCCAGCTTGACGAGCTCGGGAGTGTCCTTGGTGAAGTTGTAGAAGTTGAAGCGACGAACCTTGTATGGGCAGTTGTTGGAGCAGTAGCGCGTGCCGATGCAGCGGTTGTAGACCATCACGTTCAAGCCTTCCCTGTCGTGCACTGTAGCGGCCACTGGGCACACCTGCTCGCAGGGTGCGTTCTCGCAGTGCTGGCAGGTTACCGGCTGGAACACGACTTTCGGATCCTCGAGCTCGCCCTCGAAGTAGCGATCGACGCGCAGCCACTGCATCTCGCGGCCGCGAGCGACCTGATCAGCGCCGACGACGGGAATGTTGTTCTCGCTCTGGCAGGCGACGACGCAAGCATTGCACCCGGTGCAGCGATTGAGGTCGATAGCCATGCCCCACTGGTAGCCCTTGTCGTAACGTGGCTGCGGCCAGAGCTCGACCGGGTCCAGGTGCTCCTCCGGTGTTGCGGCGAAGGTCGGGTTGTCGCGGAACTCGCCGAGCGACGCCTCGCGCACGAGGTGCCGTCCTTCCATGCGCCAGTGTTCCTGGGTCTGAACCAGGCGTTCGCTCCGACCGGTCAGCTCGATGCTGACGCCGGATGCTTGCCAAAGCGAAGCCGAAGAGCGCAGCGCGTAGGCGCTGTAGCCGATGCCGCCGGCGACTCGTCCCGAGGCGTCATGTCCATAGCCGAGTGTCAGAGTCACCGAGCCGTCGGCCTGCCCGGGCAGAACGAACGCCGGAGCGTCGAGCGCCCGCTCGTCGAGCGTGATGCGAACGACGTCTCCGGTTTCGATGCCGAGCTCGGTGGCAGTTGTGGGACTGACGAGCACCGCGTTGTTCCAGGTGATCTTGGTGATCGGGTCCGGGATCTCCTGCAGCCACGCGTTGTTGGCGAAGCGGCCGTCGAAGGTGGCCGAGGATGGTCGGAAGGTGAGCTCGAGGCCTTTGGCGGGTGCATTTGCCAGCAGGAGACCCATTGCTGCGCTCGACTCGTTGGACCCGATCGCACTGGCTACAGCCGGGAGAGCGCTCTCGAGGATGACGCCGTCGTGGAGATAGCGGCGCCAGCGGCGCTCGAACCCGAGGTCCTCTGACTCCAGTTCAGGGCCCTCCAACGACTGCCAGGTCTCGCGAACGATCTGGTATCCCGAGGCCGCCTCGCCGCGAACGATGAGAGCGGCGACCTCGAGGTCGCCACGTCCTCCGAGCAGGGGCTCGATCAAAGGCTGGACGATGCTTGCCGTGCCGTCGACGCTGCGGGCGTCACCCCACGATTCGAGATAGTGAGCTCGCGGCAGACGCCACGTGCAGTGCTTCGAGGTCTCGTTCTCTCGTTCCGTCAGATGGACCGAGTAGTCCACCGATGCAATCGCTTGGGCGAGGTCGAAATCGGCCGGCGTGTCGTAGGCCGGGTTGCCCCCGAGAATCACCAAAGAGGCGATGTCGCCTGCCTGGATCGCTGCGACCAGTCCGGAGAGCCCGTCGCGGTTGCCAAAGCCGACGTCGACGACCGGATGCAGCGTTACCGGCGCTCCGAGTGCCGAGTTGATCGCGTGGACGACGGCGTGAACTGCCAGATCCTGGGAGCGACCGGCCATGACCACGCCCGATCCTCCTGCCGCGACCAGGTCTCGGGCGATATCGGCAAGCAGAGCCTGGTGCTCGGCAGCAACTGGAGTCTCGACGCCTTCCGGCACGGGGACCGCGACGCCGAGCGTTGCCAGTTCCCGGGCGAGAGCGGCGGTGAAGCCCGGGATCTCGCTGCTTCGCATCCGCGCGCGCCGGTCGGCGGCCGCTCCGGTGAGGGTCAGCGTGCTCTCGATGGCGTAGAGACGGTTCATCGCCTCATCGGGATTGCGGCGGGCGGCAAAACCGCGAGTCTGAGCCACGCTGTCGGTTTCGGTGTGAAGCGGGTCGGCGTCCAAGGTCACGAGAACACTGGCGCGGTCGAGGTGGTAGACGGGTCTCGATGGCGTTCCGGTCACGAGGCGAATGCCGGCAAAGAGATTCTCGTCACTCACTGGCTCGTGAACCACCCAGCGAGCCCGCGGGAACGAGCTCCTGAGCTCGGCTGCGAGGCGAGCGAGACTCGGTGAGCTGTATCCATCGGACAGGATGGCAAGATCGCCTCCCCCGGTTGCCAGATGCGCCGTCCGGCGCTCCTGCCACGATGTCGAGAAATCCTCCCACGTCGAGGCGGAAGCGCCAGCCCCGGGGTCGACGCGAACGACCGTCGGGAGCCGATCCGGGTCGTAGAGACCGAGGATCGATGCCTGCATCCAGGCGCTAGCCGCGCCGAGGCTTGCCGGGTGGAGCTCGTTGCCCTCGATTTTTGTCGGTCGACCCTCGTGACTCTCGACCAGCATGCCGTAGGCGGCTGTGCCGAAGGGCATCGTCGTGGCGAAATACTCGGGGATTCCGGGGATACGGTGCTCGGGCGCCTTCGCAAAGGGCACGATGGTCTCGACCGGGCGCCGGCAGCCCTCGAGGCTGGCGAAGGCGAGCGAGGCGCCCATGAGTCCGAGCATGCCCCTTCGGCTCAACTCGTCGGGCGAGTCGGAGGCGCCCTGCGGAAACTCGTCGGCGGAGCCAGGGACGAGGTCGGAGATCTCCTCGCAAGCCTCCTCGGGCGTTGTCCAGTACTTCTCGGACAGCAGGTCTGGAGTGTTCTTCTTCATCTGGTCGCTCAATGGTGACAGCCGCTGCAATCCTCCGGCGGCGAAAGGGCCCTGTCTTGCTTGAAGCGTGCGGCGAGCTCGGCCTGATTCGCCGGCGGTTGCCAATCCATGTCGGTGATCTCGCCGAGAGCGCGAAGATGGTTGTCGGGATTGCGGTGGCATTCGAGGCACCACGCCATGCTCAGCGGCTCGACCTGGCGCACGACATCCATCTGATGGATCGGACCGTGACAGCTGGCGCAACCCACGCCAGCAGCAAGGTGAGCACTGTGGTCGAAGTAGGCGTATTCGGGCACCTTGTGCACCCGAACCCAGCGCATTGGCTCGCCGCTCGATGCACTCTTCTGAATGGCAGCGAGGACGGGGCTGTCGCGTTTGACGATGTGATGGCAGTTCATGCACACCTCGGTTGCCGGAACCGAGGCAATGGGCGATAGCTCGACGCTCGCGTGGCAGAAGCGACAGTCGAGGCCGAGCTCACCGGCGTGTAGAGCGTGACTGTACGGAACCGGCTGCTTCGGTTGGTAGCCGACGTCGGTGTATTCGGGCGAAAAGTAGTACGAGGCGAAGCCGGCGGCGGCCAGTCCGAATGCGGCCGCGACGGCTCCGAGGGCGAGCGGGGTCTGATTGGCCCACTTCGGGAAAATCTGTGCCATCGCTTGTCGATTATCGGCGCAATGTCGAGAAGGGAGAGCCGAGCTGCCCTGGGCTCAGACGTCTGTTTCCACTGCAAGTAGGCCTCGTAAGAATAGCCTTGGCTCACGGGCAGGTCAAGGAGCGAAGGACGACGAGTTTGGCTCTGCGTGCCATGTTACGATGCGTCAACTTCGGGACCAACGTTGCAAGCGCTGCTCCTCTGTTTTGGGGCTTCCAATACTGACACACAGCGCGCAAGAGGAGGCACAGTTTGACAGCACTTGAACCCCCGGAAGACGCACCTCGGGTCGAGCTTTGCGACCAGATGGCGACACTTTGGCGAGGCGGAGAAAAACGGGATTTCACGCTCGAGGAGATGCCAGAGAAGCTGGCGCGCTGGCAGCTCGAGTCCAAGCACTCGGTCTACGATGCGATCGAGCGAGACGAGTTCATCCCCTTCAACGCCGGTCATTTGCCGGTTGTTGCGACCTGGGGACAAGACTCGCTAACGCCGAACCTGGCGAACAAGGGCGTCGGCTTCACTCCCAGAGACGAGTACATTGAGCACTACGTGGATCTCGTCGAATCGGCCGTCGAAGAGATCGAGAAAGTCCCGTCGCACGAGACCGAGGTGACGCGCGCTCTTCGCCTGGAGGCGGCGCGTGAGTTCTATCGACATCCCGAGCACGTAGACTGGCGGCGCCTGGGGCTGCTCGAGATCTTCGAGGGCACGACCTATCGCAATCTCGCCGGCAACCCCTTTGCCTCGGTGCTGTGGACGGGAAACGCACCCGTGTATTTGAGCTACCAGGTGGACTGCCTTGTGGAGATTATCGAGCGGGGCGATCCGCGCTATCGCTTCGCCTGGGCCATGCGGCGGCTCTTCGAGTACGAGCCCTTCCACATCGTGCAGACCATCTTCCCGTACGCCTATTGCTTCTGGATCATCGGCTCTAGGGACAAGACGCCGAAACGGCGCTATCCAGGGAAAAGGACTGATAACACGGTCAACGAAGGCCACGGCAGAATCGACTCGCAGTCGCGGTCGAGCTGAGACGGACTACCGCTGCGCCCGGTCATGAACTACATCACGCGCAACGTACTCGAGCAGGTCCTGGCTCGTGTCGGGGCGGTCGCGGAGGCCCGTGGAGACTTCTATCTCATTGGAGAGACGAGCCTCGTGTGGGAGGATCACCGCTCCTGGACCGACGAGATTGAAGTCTGCATGATCCTGGATCAGGGCGCCGAGGATGTGCTCCAGGGGTTGAAGGGTGTCTCCGAGGATCTCGGCGTCACGGTCGTGAACGAGTTTCCGGGAGATGTTGTACCGCTGCCGGACGATTGGCGCGAAAGGTGCCGCTCGATCGTCGCTGGGGCCGCGCTGCGGCTTTCGCATTTCGACCCGTACAGCGTCTCCCTGCGGTTCCTCGCGCGCGGAGACGAGGAGGACTACCGGCTCGTTCTCGGCTATCTCGAGCACGGCTGGGTTTCCCTCGATGAGATGGACGACGTTGTTGCCGCACTTCTGCCTCGCTTCAGTTTCGAGACGATCGCCCAGGATCCGGCGGAGTTCCGACGCAAGTACAAAGGGCTGCAGCAGATGGCGAAGGCAAGGGGGGGGTGAGGGCGTGAGGGCAGCACGCCCTCATGTCGTCACGACCCCTTCCCAAAGACCTTCGGCGTCGGCATGCGGGAGCGAATATCCTCGAGCTGAGCTTCGGTGACGGTCTCGATGCCGCGCTCCCGGCACCACTTTTCGACCGACTTGACGACCATGCCGCGGACGAAGGCCGGGACGCTCTTGATCCGCTCCTCGGCGCCGGGCTCCCAAGCGATCTGCTTGACGACGGGCTGCCCGTACTGGATCGCCCGGTCAGCGCCGAAAGCCGCGTCGGCGGCCTCGGCGAGGCTTCCCGGCTCGTGCGAGCAGAGAGGATCTGCAGCCAGAAGCTCCCCCGTCATGCCGTAGGCGCGCGCGCGGCAGCCGCCACAGTGACTCGAAAGCTCGCAATCACCGCATCGACCACCGAGCTCGTCGCGCTGACGGATCGTCCTGAAGACGGCCGAGTCGTTCCAGACCTTCCGCAGGTTGTCGACCTCCAGATTGCCGCCAAAGAGCGGCAGGTAGGGACAGGGTGTGACGTCTCCGTTGGGTCGGATGCCGAGGTACTGGGTCCCTGCCGGGCAGCCGCCGGCACCGCCGGAGAACGACTTGACGAAGGGTGATGAAGGATCATCCGCGAGCACCGAGCGCAGGTAGTGGGGAGCGCACTTGGCATTGACCAGCATCCGGTCCCGATACTTCTTCTGGAGCCCGAGGACCGAGACGAGGACCTCGTCGTACTGATCAGTTGTCAGATCGGAGACAAAAGCGCCACGGCCGGATGGCACCAGAAAGTAGAGGTTCCACACCTTGGCCCCAAGCTCCTCGTGGGCGAAGTCCGCAATGGCCTCGAGCTGGTCCTGATTGTGAGTCCCGACCGTCGTTTGGATGATGAACGAGAGGTCGTTCTTCGTCAGAACTTTGGCGCCCTCGACGGTATTGGAAAACGCGCCCCGGACCCGTCGGAAGCCATCGTGGATCTCTGGATCGAGGGAGTCGAGAGACAGTGCCATGCCGCGGACGCCGGCCTCGGCCAGCGTGCCGGCCAGGCTCTCTGTGACCAGAACACCGTTGGTACCGACCACCACCCAGAGTTCGCGACTGTGGGCGTAGCGGATGATCTCCAGAATATCGCGGCGCAGCAGGGGCTCGCCACCGGTGAGGATGGTAAGCGCCTCGGGCGCCAGCGACGCGATCTCGTCGACGACCCGGAAACAGCCTTCGGTATCGAGCTCGCTGCGATCGGAGAAGGCCGAATCGGTGACGACGGGCAGCCCCGAAGGTTTACCCCCGGCATCCAGATAGCAGTGCTCGCAGGCGAGGTTGCAGCGGTAAGTGAGATTCCAGGAGACGACGTAGGGTCGATAGAGCGCGTCGGCCGCTGGGTTCTCGAGTGTCATGGGTTTCGCGGAAAGGGCAGCTACATGCCGAAGCGCTCTTTCGCCTGATCGAGGACCTCTTCGTCGATCCGACGGTATCCGTTGTCGCGCGCGAACTGCTCGATGCCGCTGACGGCCATGGGTCGCACGAAGGCGGGGATTCGATCGAGTCGGGCGCGGGCGCCTTTGCTCCACGGGAGCTCTTCGTCGGAGGGCGAGGGTTCTTCCGGGGCGGTTGTCGGCGCTTTCTCGACGGCCATTGTCTCCGCCAGCGCGCATCCTGGCTCACGCGAGGCGGTGTCCGTATCTCCCGCGGTCTTTCCGCTGCCGATCCTCACTCCGAGGGAGGACACGATCTGAGTCTCGAACGGATTGGTGAGCATGGCGACCTGGTGCATACACTTCGGGCACTCGAATCGGACGTCGAGGGAGCCCGCGTCCGGTGGAGCTGTCTTGTAGAGCTTCATCGGTGTGTTGCACTCGAGGCAGACGAATTTCATCGGCTCTCCAACAGATCCATCAGGCGCTGGGCCAGCGCTTCGATTGCCTGCACGGCGGCAGAGTCTGGTAGGTCTTCGGCCGAGCCTCCACGATCACAGACTGCCGCGAGCCGTGGATCGAAGGGGACGCTGGCGAGCTGTTCGGTCTCGAGGCGGGGTGCATCGATGGACTGGAACAAGGGCCGGATCTCAGCGCAGCCGGGACAAGCGTAGCCGTCCATGTTGAGGATATGACCAAGCAGCCGATTCTGCGTCGACTCGAGTGAAGCGATAGAGCGGGCAACGACGCCGCTGGCCAGTGCCGAGGGCAGTGTGACGAGCACAAAGACGACCTCGGGG
>JAOTUP010000070.1 GCA_029863825.1 Acidobacteriota bacterium
CGAGCGTAGTATCCGGCTTCTTGCGAGAACGAAGAAGATCACGGGGGTCGAATCCCTTGATCAGCGTCCGGTCCACCACCTGTCCGTCCTGGATGACGGTCTCGACCTGCCCATCAGGGGGCGTTGTCGGCGACTCAGAGACTCCGCCCAGTCCTTCCAGTACGCCGGGCGCGTACGTCACGACCACCCAGCCCAAGGCGGCAAGAGTCTGACTCGTCGTCTCGCGGTCAGGCTGGGGTGGAGCGATGCGCAGGTCATGGAGCGCCTCCGCCAGACCGACCTGGTCCATCACCGCAGTATAAAAATCCGGCTCCTCGTCGTCCCCTCCGCTCACCAGCAGCAGCAGAGCCGGCCCGTCCTTGCGATTCTCGAGCGCCCACTCGAGCAGCAGTCGGCGCTGCTGCTCGACGAGTCCGACCTCCTCTTGCAGGGCCTGACGAACACCGACCCGAAGCTCCGCCGCTTTCTGCCCCGCCGTCGCACTCAGCGCTGCGTACGGCCGACCGACCAGCTCTTCGACGTCAAAGTCGCGAACAAACCGCCGCCGCACCGCCAACTGACCAGCTTCTCCAACCTCCCTCACGCGCAGCCATGTGAGTGCCTGCCTCACCGCCTCTGCATTGCGCGTCGGAAGCAGGCCGCGAGTCATGTCCTCGTCGCCCAGAATCACCTCTACGGACCCGAGACCGACGAGCCGATCGGCCAACTCTGCGAGATCGAGAGCCCCACCATGTATGACGCGGGACTCGGACAGCATCTGATCGAAGAGAATAGTGACATGCCAATCCCCGGCCGGTGAGATTGCCGTCGTCTCGAGCTGCTCACCGGCAGCATGCACGCGCAACTGCTCCGGAAGCGGTGCCGGAACCGCACCACCCTTCGCGTCCACCACTTCGACAACCAGTTTCTGCTCCCGGTCCGCGGCGAGGAGCGCGGGAACGGTCGTCAGCTCGAGAACGGCAAGGCAAACAACCGAGACGGGAAGGCAAGCCCACCACCTCACGACGAACCATCCTTGTCTGCACCAGAGTCCTGTAACACGGCACTCGAGTCGCGGGCTCGTCGCGGAGCGACGACAACGCGATTGCGACCCGAGCGCTTGGCTTGATAGAGCGCGGCATCAGTGGCCTCAAACAGGTGGCTACTCTCATCGCCTGGCTGTGGAGTCACCGTCGCCGTGCCGACGCTGACCGTCACGAACTCGTCCGCGGAAGAGCCGCGATGCGCGATCTCGAGATCGCGCACAGCCTGGCGAAACTTTTCAGCCATCTTCAGGGCGCTGTCTTCGGGAGTTGCAGGCAGAAGCACGGCAAACTCCTCACCCCCGTAGCGCGCCACGACATCTCCTTGCCGATGGACCAGGCCATCTAGACAGCGGGCGACCTGTCTGAGACACGAGTCGCCAGCGGAATGTCCATAAGTGTCGTTGAAGCTTTTGAAATGGTCGACGTCGATGAGGATCAGTGACAGCGGAGATCGGCGCCGCATTGCCCGCCGCCATTCCTCTCTAAGGACCTCCTGGAAACGCCGATAGTTGGTGATCCCGGTCAGCGCATCCGTCGCTGCGAGACCCTCCAGGACCTGGTTGGCCCGTTGCAGCTGCTCTGTGCGCTCCTCCACCAATGCCGCAAGATGCGCTTCCCGTCGCCGCGCCTGACTCATTCGTCGCATGTAGACCGAGCTCACCACGCCGGCTAGCAGGGCGAGAGCCAGCAACTGAAACCCCCGCCGCTCGTAGAGGTGAGGACGTATCGAAAACGCCACTGCTTCGCCGCTTTCGTCCCACAGGCCTTCCTCACTCGCCGCGGCAACCCGAAATCGGTAGCTCCCCGGATCCAGATTGGTGAAGAAAGCCCGACGGCGGCGGCCCGCGTAGACCCACTCTTCCTGCAAACCTTCGAGCCGATAGCGAAACGTGACCGCCTTGGCGGAGAGGAAGGTTGGAGCCGTGTATCGAAACTCGACGTTTCTGCTTCCGGCGCGCAGACTCTCCAGCTCTCGCAGGTCGAGCTTCTCCTGATCGACCCACATGCTGTCGATGACGACGCGTGGCGGCATGGGCCGGCGACGCAGCTCGCCGGCGCGAAGGGCCGCCAAGCCCTTGGTCGTCGGGAACAACAATCTTCCGTCGGTAGTTCGCCAACCTGCGGGCTGCGTTCCTCCATTGCACTCACCGCTCGCCAGGCCGTCGCCCTCTCCCAAAACCGTGCCGGCAACAGTTGCCTGCCGCCCTTCGGCCAGATGCAACAGCTGTTCCTGAGCAAAGCGGTGAATACCGCGACTCGTGCACAGCCAGAGATTGTGGTCATCATCTTCGAGAATCTGGAACACGGCACGCTCCGGCAGTCCCTGACTCGCCGAGAAGCTGATCGCTTTACTCCCGTCGATGAGGCTCAGTCCGGCCGCTGTACCAACCCAAAGACGACCCCCATCGTCGCGGTGGACGGAGAGTACGACGTCGCTGGCGAGCCCCTCAGCGACGCTATAGCTGCTGCTCACCGGACCGAGCCGTACGATGCCTCCCTCAGTGCCCACCCACAGAGAACCGTCCGGCTCGGGCAACAGTGCCCGTATGCGCGAATTTGGTAGCGGCTGGTCGAGGTTGGGAGATCGAAAGACCCCCTCCTCGAAGACCACGAGTCCCGCCGCCGTGCCGACCCACAGCACTCCAGCGCTATCCTCCGCCACAACGTTGACCATCTCGTCGGGAAGCCCATTATCGCTCCCAAACTGCTCGATCCTCTCGCCGGCCAGTTTAAGGATTCCATTTCGCGTTCCCACCCATAAGTGACCGTTCCGATCTTCGAAGAGCGAACGCACGCTGGTCGCGGCGAGCGCGGCAAGCCTCTTCGGGAGCACGAATCGCTGACCGTCGAAGAGCTGGACCCCTCCGTCGTCGGATCCTATCCACACAACACCTCTCCGATCTTGGAAGACGACACGAACGGAGTCCGAGGCCAAGCCTTGAGCACGGCCGAAGGTCGTGACCCGACCGCTGCGCAGCTGCACGAGACCTGCCTGACTTCCCACCCATAAGCTGCCCTCGCGATCCTCGAAGAGACTCCAGATGGGCCCCTCCAGCGCGACTTCCACCTTCTGCGTGGTACCGATGCGCAACAAACCCGCGGGCTCAGCAGCCACCCACATACTGTCGTCACCATCGACGACGATCGCCCGCACCTGTCGCAGCTCGACCTCTGCATCGGGAACGAATCGCCGTAAGCGGTCGCCCTCGAGAACGAACAGGCCCGCCTGGTTGGTGCCAACCCAAAGGCGCCCCGAGGAGTCTTCCGCCAGTGCCCTCACGAACCCGTCCTCGAGGCCCTGATCGGGACCGAAGACCGTCATTACACCGTCGCTGAACCTCGCCAACCCATCCGATGTGCCGATCCACAGCGCGCCGTCGCCGCTGATGAGAAGCGCGCGAACGATCAGGTTCGGCAAGCCGTCGACGAGCCCGAAGACCCTAATCCCCTCGCTCGAGAATCTGGCCAGGCCGCCACCATATGTTCCGATCCAAAGAATGCCGTCCGCTGCCGGGAGAAGCGCGCGGATGTAGGATTCCGCAAGGCCATCGGCAGCGGTGATCGACACGACCTGCTCGTTCTCCCATCTGAACAGCCCGTCGCGTGTGCCGATCCACACGCCGCCGCCAGCGCTCGGCGCCAAGGCGGTAATGAACTGATCTCGAAGCCAACCGTGCACGCTTCGGTCGTGGACGTCGAACTCGACGCCATCGAACCGACCCAACCCCTCTTGCGTTCCCAGCCATAGGAAGCCCTCTTTCGTCTGGGTGATCGACAGCACGCTGTTCTGCGGCAGTCCGTCCTCGATATTCCATGACCGTTGCACATACTGGTCGATGCGCCGTTCGCGATCGTGGCCGGTCGAGGGCGTCGCTCCACCGAGCAGCACACATGCCGCGGCGGCGAAGATAATCGGCCCGGAGGGAGAAACCCCGCGTATCAGCGAGGTGGGTGGCTGCAACATCGAAGTCTCGGAATCCGTGATACATTTCCTTGACTGGCGAACTGGCACGCGTACCGGCGCTCTCGCAGTCTGACAGCCGCGTCGGGAGATGCGGCGCCACGTGTCGCAGCCAATTCTAGGAGAGGACGTCCGATCCACCAAAAGCTATCCGTTAGTGCTTTCTGCACCGGCGGTTTTGCCACAGTCTTTCACTCTTTTTCCGAGGAGGAATAGTCTATGTCTTCGATCTTCGACCTACTTTCACAACAACTTGCCGGGGATGGTCTCTCTCGAATCCAGCAACAGCTGGGGACCGATGAGGCGACGACCGCTAAAGCCGTGCCGGCGGCCCTCGGCACCCTGATGGGCGCACTGGCGAAGAACTCTGCCGGCGGCGGTGGCGCCGATGCGCTCCTCGGAGCCTTGAGCCGCGATCACGACGGCAGCATTCTCGACAACCTCGCCGGTCATTTGACCAGTCCCGATGAAAACGTCGGCAGCGGCATTCTCCGCCACGTGCTGGGAAGCAAGCAAAGCACTGTCGAGGCGGGTCTCGGGCAGTCCGTCGGTCTCGACGCCGGCTCCTCGGCGAAGCTGCTGGCCATGCTGGCACCGGTCGTCATGGGAGCGCTGGGAAGGACACAGCGTCAGAGCAATCTCGATGCCGGCGGCCTGGCATCGATCCTCGGCCAGGAGCGGCAGGAGCTTTCCAACAAGGTGCCGGGTGGCCTCGGCATGCTCGGCTCGCTGCTCGACCAGGATGGCGACGGCAAGATCGTCGATGACGTCGCCAAGTTGGGCGGCGGACTGCTGAAGAACCTCTTGGGTCGTCGCTAGGTCGCGGCGATCCCGAAATCCAAAAACAAGGGAGGAATTGAAGATGGGACTTATTGATTTCGTCAAGAGCGCCGGCCAGAAGATCTTCGGCGGCGACGACGAGCCCAAACCTCAGAACCAGGCGAAGGTACGCGAGTACTCCGCCGAGGAGGTGCGTCAAATCAACGAGAGGCGAGCCGCCGCCCGACTCGTGACGATGGTCGAGGGCCTTGGTTTCGAGGTGGAGGGGCTGAGCATCAAAGTGGCTGGCGACGTCGCCACGGTCAGCGGCAAGATCGCTTCGCAGCAAGATCGCGAAAAGGTCGTCCTGGCGGTAGGCAACACGGCGGGCATCGGCCAGGTCGATGACCAACTCGAAGTCGAGACTGACGAGCCCGAGGCTACCTATTACACGGTTCAGAGCGGAGACTCGCTCTCGAAGATCGCCAAGCAGCAGTACGGCAACGCGATGAAGTACCCTCACATCTTCGAGGCCAACAAGCCGATGCTCAGCGACCCCGACAAGATCTACCCGGGGCAGGTTCTGCGGATTCCGCCTCTCGCAGACTGAGCCCTCCGGCAAACGCACGTTGTGAGGAGAGGTCGGGGCACTGCCCCGGCCTCTTTTTTTCTCCCACCGCTCGTGTCCATCTGGCGACTTCCAGACTCTCGCCGTTCCGCCCTGCGCCCGGTGCAAGGCGGCGCTCTGGAAGTGAAGCGCTCTGGATGAGCGGCAGTGATGTGACTACTGGTCGTCGAGCAGGGTCTCGAGATTGCCGGCCAGTTTCTCGACGCGATCTTTCAGATCGACTCTGGTGGCCGCCCACTCGCTTTCCTCGGCTTCCGAGCGTCCTCGCGCCTGGCGCTCGAGGCGGGTGATTTTCGCCACCAAGCTGCGGTTTTTCTTGCGCAGCTCGGCGACCTCACCCACCACGGCGGAGACTCTCTTCTCCAGCTCTTTCAACCAATCCAGATTCTCGGTTGTCGATGTCGCCATGCTTCAAGTCCCCCCGCCGAAACGCTCGCGAAGCACTTTCGCAAGCCTCTCGTGGCGATCGTTGACTTCTTCGCCCGTCAAAGAGCGATCACCCGCATTGTAGAGGAAATAGATGGTCGTGTTGACATGTCCAGCCGGCACTCCACTCCCACGATAGCGGTCCTTGAGCCCAAAAGCATGGAGATCCTGTTGGCGACACTCCGTGATCGCCTCGACGATCTGCGCCCACTCGACGCTCAAGGGATGAGTGATCGTTAAGTCCACCGACACGCTTGGGAAGCGGGATGGCGGCCGCACGCGCCGCGCTTCGTCGCTGGAAAAGACCGTCGCGTCGAACTCGGCGGCAACAACAGGATAGGCGAGGTCAGGATCTTCGACCTGTCCGAGATAGCCGCACGAGGCGGCACCTCCTGCCGTCATGCTGCTTGCCGTCCCGGCTACGAAACCGCCAATCTCCGCCGAGCCAAAAGTAAGCTCGACGCCAAACGATGCAGCCAATCCCTCGAGAATGCCTTTGAGATCGAAGAAGTCGAGCTCCATGCTCCGGTCCCACGGAGTCCCCGCTGTCCCTCCCAGGACGATGCCGACGACCTCCAGCTCTGCGCTTGCACCCCCCGGGAACACGTGACCGAGCTCAAACAGGCGAACTGCCTCTCGGCCACGATTCTGATTGAACCGCGCACCCTCGATAAGATTCGGTAGCAGGGAGCGACGCATGACCGCGTACTGCTCCGACAGCGCGTTCGCCAGGCGAAGAGGTGCGGCGTCTTCGCCCAGACCGGGAAAGCGTGCCGTCTGTGCGGCCGCCTGGAAACCGTAGGTGATGGTCTCGGCGAGACCTGCGGACGCAAAGTGGGCGCGAAGTCGCTCGCGATGATTATGACTCTGGCTTGATCCGTCATCCGGACCGCCGACGGCCGGCAACGTCGAGGGCACCTTGTCGTAGCCGAAAAAGCGGAGTGCTTCTTCATAGAGGTGTGCCGGAAACACCTCGCCACTCGCGTCCACTTCGAGATCGAAGCGACGCCATGACGGAACCCCGACCATCCAGCCGTCCGCTCCCTTGCTTTCCAGGCTGAAGCCCAGGGCCGGAAACGTCGTCTCGATGAGTTGGCGGGGGACGCCGATGCCTGCGAACTCTTCGAGTCGCCGCAGCTCGAGGCGACCGCGAGCGCTCCATTGTGGCAGCTTGCTGCAGTCGACGACCGTGTCCGGTAACACGCCGCCTCCCAGTTCAGCCAGGAGCTCGGCTGCGCGCATCGCGGCTTCCAGGCAGACTTCAGGGTCGCTACCCCGCTCGAACCGGTGGCTGGCATCGGTGTGCATGCCGAGAAACCTGGCTCCACGACGCACGACGCGTGGTGCGAAATGGGCGCTTTCGATCAGGATATCCGTTGTCTCGCGCGTGACCTCGGTCGCTTCGCCACCCATGATGCCGGCCAAAGCCACCGGGCCCTCCTCGTCGCAAATCACCAGCACCTCGGGATCGAGCTTGCGCTGCTCTCCGTCCAGGGTGACCAAATGCTCGCCGTCGCGCGCTCGCCGAATGATGACCATTGGGCTCGCAAGGCGATCCAGATCGAAAGCATGCAGCGGCTGACCATACTCCCAGAGCACGAAGTTCGTCACGTCGACCACGTTATTGATGGGGCGAACACCAACGGCCTCCAGCCGCCGTGTCAGCCACTCCGGGCTGGGGCCGACGGTAACGCCCCGCACGACGACGGCGACGTATCGGGAACAGCCCTGCGGGTCTTCGATCTCGACGCGTGCATCGCGACTGGAGGCTTGCTCGACTCGCGGTTGCGTTCTCACGTCGGGCCGCTCGAGCGGTCGGCAAAAGGCCGCCGCCAGCTCGCGCGCAAGCCCGAAGTGGTTCATGCAGTCGGGACGGTTCGGGTTCACCTCGAGGTCGAACACCGTGTCGTTACCGCTTGACTCGATGGCCTCGACGGCAAAGCCTATAGCGGTGACCTTCTCCGCCAGCGCTTCCGTCGACTCGGGCAACTCGACGTATCGCTCGAGCCAGGAACGCGAATACCGCATCAGCCTCTCACCTGACGCAGCAGCCTCTCGTCGCTGTCGAACAGCAGACGGATGTTCGGGATCCCGTACTTGATCATCGCCACACGATCCACACCCAGCCCAAAGGCGAAGCCGGAGTAGTGCCGCGGGTCGATGCCGCACGTCTCG
>JAOTUP010000071.1 GCA_029863825.1 Acidobacteriota bacterium
TTGCGAAGAAGAAAGCCGGCTGGGTCGTTCTCCCAGGCAGGCAATCTGTTCCACTGCCGCAGAGTGTTCCATTCGATGTACGAACGTGGCCGCCGCCTGGAGAGCGTCGCGGGGAGACCGCTTGGGACAATCACGGCCCTTGAAGGCGCCTTCAGGACTCGAGTGACTCTGCCCATCGGACAATCTCCTCGGAGGTCGGCTCGGAGGTCGAGAAGCGACGGCTGAAATCCTCGAGCCGGGCCCAGGCCCGGGAGACGTCCCGGGCCCGGACCAGGAGCTCGAGCAGCTCGAGATCCATTCGATCACCCGTCGCGCGCAGAATCAAAAGAGCGTTCACACCATCCGTCGTTGAACTCCAGAACTGCCAGGCCGCAAGTCGGTCCGCGAGGACCGCCTCCGGCGCAAGGACGCGGAGCTTCCAGCCACCAGCTTCCAACGTAATAGCCTCCTCGCCGCTGTCCAGTTTGTCGCCAGGAAACTCGATGAAGACCTGCCCCTCGCGGTGAATCCAGTGCCGTCCCTTTCGCTCGAAGCCGGCGTCAGAAAGCCGCCGTGCCACCTCGTCGGGGACCTCGCCGATGAAGTCGAGGTCGCCGGTGGTATACGCACCGCCCGTGAGAAGCTCGACCGCGGCGCCACCGACAAGCACGGGAATCGAGGCCTCGTCTTCGTACAGGCTTTGCAGCCAGGCGACAAGCGCCGCCGTCCTCTCGGGACCCTCGTCGAGCATCAGGATCTTGGTGAAAATCACAATATATAAATTGTATGCGGCTTCTGACTCAGCGTCAACTGGCGGGAAAAAGGGTGAAGGCAAGTACCTAGATTAAAGACGCACTCGTCATCCACCGCGGCTATCAGGTCATCGGAGAGCCCGTATGTTGAGCAGGTGGCCGGGGCGTGAGCTGGTACCGCCGAGGGAAGCGGCAGCTCCTCTGTCTGCCGGGCCAGGCTTCGCGGTGACGTCCCACACCTCATCCAATTCACTGAATCGCATATCCTGTCACCAACCAGCTACCAACCAGCTCCATGAACCGTACGATGAGGAATCGAGAATGAGATCCAAGGCTTTTCCTACACTCGTCGCCGGTGCTTTGGCGGTCGTGCTCTCCTGGGGCTGGGCCGGTGGCGCTTCGGTGCAAGGTACGGGACTTCGCCTGCCGGCACTCTTTGCCGATCACATGGTGCTGCAGCGCGAGATGGAGGTGCCGGTATGGGGCAGCGCTGCGCCGGGGGACGAGATCGCGATCGAGATCGCCGGCCAGAGAAAGGTCGCCGTGGCGGACGAGAACGGCGACTGGCGCACGACCCTCGATCCGCTCCCGGCTGGCGGCCCGCACGAGCTCGTCGTCCAGGGCGACCATACACTTCACTTCTCGGATGTTCTCGTGGGAGAGGTATGGCTGGCGTCGGGTCAGTCCAACATGGAGATGCCGCTTGCCGGCTGGGGGAGAATTCTCGACTTCGAGGCCGAGATCGCTCGCGCCGACTATCCAGAGATCCGCCTCTTCCACGTCGAGCACACAACGGCCATGCGGCCGCAGTCCGATGTCGAGACGACCGGCTGGAAGCGATGCAGCCCAGAGAGCGTCGCCGAGTTCTCGTCCACGGCCTACTTCTTCGGACGTCGCGTGTACCGCGAGATCGGCATCCCCGTGGGCCTCGTTCACAGCTCGTGGGGCGGCACCGTGGCCGAAGCCTGGACCAGCGCCGGAACGCTCGAAGGGATGGACGACTTTCGCGAGGCCGTTGGGGAGGTCAAGTCGACGACGGCTGAGGACATCATCGAGATGCGCCGGGCGTTCGACGATGCCATGGCTTCCAGGCAGCGGGCACTCATCGAGAACGACGAAGGCATGGAAGATGGCTCTTTCGTCTGGGCGGGAGTTGATGTCGACGACTCCGGTTGGTCGACGATGGACTTGCCCACCAAGTGGGAGGACGCCGACCTTCCGGAGCTGGATGGTGTCGTCTGGTTCCGGCGCCGGGTCGAGCTGCCGGCATCATGGGTGAATAGCGAGCTGGTGCTGACCTTGGGGCCTATCGACGACGGAGACGAGACGTTCTTCAATGGTGTGTCGTTAGGCTCGACGTACGGCTGGGATATGCCGCGCCGCTACAAGGTGCCCGCGGACCTGGTTCGAGCAGGCGGCAACGTCATCACCGTGCGCGTATGGGATCCCTACTACTCGGGTGGCCTGTGGGGGGAGCCAAAGGACCTGAATCTCGAGGAGGCGGGCGGAGCGGGACTGTCGTTGGCTGGACCATGGAGCTACAAGGTCGGCCTCGACCTCGGCGAGCTCGAGCCGTTGCCGATCTCGCCGGATGAGCCGAACCGGCCGACTGTTCTTTTCAACGGCATGATCAGCCCGCTGGTGCCGTACGCGATTCGTGGCGCCATCTGGTATCAGGGCGAGTCGAACTCTTCGCGCGCCTACCAGTACCGGACGCTCTTTCCGGCGTTGATTCGGGATTGGCGCACCATCTGGGGCCAAGGAGATTTCCCGTTCTACTTCGTTCAACTCGCCGCTTTCGAGCCGGGCCCGCTGGAAGCCGGAGCCTGGGCCGAGCTGCGGGAGGCCCAGGCGATGGCGCTGTCGCTACCCGCCACCGGGATGGCTGTCGCGATCGACATCGGCACCGCCGCCGACGTGCATCCCAAGAACAAGCAGGAGGTCGGAAATCGCCTCGCGCGGCTGGCTCTCAAGCGAGTCTACGGCGAGGAAATCGTCGACTCGGGTCCCCTCTACCGGCAGATGAGCCGAGAAGAGTCGAGGATTCGGCTGGCGTTCGATCACGCCCAAGGCGGTCTCGAAGCCAAGGGCGGAGCACTTACCGGGTTCACGCTCGCCGGCGAAGATCAAGCCTTTTTTCCGGCTGAAGCGCGGATCGAAGATGACACGGTCGTCGTGTGGAGTGGCGAGGTGTCAGACCCGGTGGCCGTACGTTACGGCTGGGCCGACAATCCCGACTGCAATCTCTACAACGCGGCAGGGCTTCCCGCGTCGCCGTTCCGCACCGATGCCTGGCCCGGCATCACGGAGGGGGCGGGAAAGGTGGATGAACGGTGACCACAAACGAGATGGACCAGCGTTACTTGGCCGGCTCTGGCGCACATCACGGCGACACTCGTTCGGGAGGGCTGATTGGGGTCAGGCCCCGACTGACCGCTCGGCCAGGGCTATGGCGCCGAGAACGCCGGCGCGACTGCCGAGGCTCGGCGGCACGATGAACCGGTCATTCTCCTCGGTGATAGCCGGCGCCTGAATGTAGCCGTTCAGCAACGCCCGCACCTTGTCGCGAACCAAAGGAAACAACTGGAGCTGTTCCATGACTCCACCACCCAGGATGATCCGCTGAGCGGAGATCGCGCAGATGAGATTCGCCAGGCCCAGCGCCAGATAGTGCGCCTCCAGTTCCCAGGCGGGATGGTCGGGGTCGAGGCTCTCCGCCTTTGCACCCCAGCGCTCTTCGAGCGCCGGCCCCGAGGCCAAGCCCTCGAGGCACGAGCCGTGGAAGGGACATCGTCCCGAGTACTCATCGTCTTCACGCCGTGCAATCAGCATGTGCCCCATCTCGGGATGCACGAGGCCGTGCAGCAGTCGGCCCTCGACCATGGCGCCGCCGCCGATCCCGGTGCCGACGGTGAGGTAGACGAACGTCTCGAGACACTGGGCCGCTCCCCAGCGATACTCGCCCAGCGCGGCGCCGTTGACGTCGGTGTCGAAAGCGATCGGCACGGCCAGAGCTCGCGCGACCGCGCTGGCAAGATCGGTTTGGGCCCAGCCTGACTTGGGGGTCGACGTGATATGTCCCCAGGTCGGTGAGCCGGGATGGGAATCGATGGGACCGAAGGAGGCGATGCCGATCGCGGCGAGCGGGACGGATCCGGCCTCGTACTGGAAGAAGGCGATCGCTCGCGCGATGGTGTCCTGTGGGTCCGTGGTAGGGAACCTGGTCTCGGATCTGATGTCGTCCGGTCCGGTGCCGACAGCGCAGACGAACTTTGTGCCGCCCGCCTCGATGCCTCCAAACAGATCTGCCATGTGGTGCCTCCTCAAGATCCCCTCAGTTCAGCCGCCTGATCGCGAGCCTCTTGCAGGCCGCAAGCGGGTGTCCTGCCGACGAGCATCTCTGCGCTCGAGGCGGGACGCCCCCAGAGGCCTCGGAGGTGATAGCCCTTTCCGTCGCCCACGGAGCACCGACCGCTTCCAGGTCGCGATACGTTGCGCGCCACGCCCCCTACATTCGGCCTTCAGTGAGCAGCCTCGCTTTCGCCACCCTCTCCGGCGAGGCGCTCGAGGCGAACCATCAGCACGTCGTGTGACGGAACCGCCGCTACGAGCGGTTGGCGAGTTGTCCCTAGATCTGTCTTGGCCCACAGGTCGAGAATCCGGAAGACGCGACCCTGGTCGAAGCAGGCATCTCGATCCGAGAGCTCGTCCACCACCGATTCCGTCTTCCAGTCAAATTCCACCCGCTTTTCCTCGTTTCCGCGGTTCAGGACCAGCATTGCCCAGTTCTCGTGGACCAGCGGCTTGAACCAGATCTCGATGTCTCCATCCGTCTTGTACTTGAATCCCTGGATGCCGAGCGGGTCCTGATCGATCGCCACAACATCCTTGTTTGTCAGGATCTCCCGTGTCGCCTCGGACATCGACCGCAGGTCGTTGCCGGCGATGAGCGGGGCGGCCAGCATCGCCCACAGCGAGAAATGCGCCCGGTCTTCACTCACCGACATGCCGTTGCCGACCTCCATCATGTCTGGATCGTTCCAGTGCCCGGGACCGGCGTGCTGCCGCAACCCATCCTGCATGTCGAGAATCCTCAGAACTCCCCACGATGACCATGAGCCGTGGTCGTACTCGCAGTCCCAACAGGGGTAGATGTCGCCCGTCGTGCGCCAGAGATGACCGATATCGGCTCCCCACTCCCACGGCTCGCTGTCGCCCCATTCGCAGATGCTGAACACAATCGGCCGGCCGGCGGCCCAGAGTGCATCGCGCATGGTCAGATACGCCCCCCGGGCTGCGAGGCCTTCAGTGTTGCACCAGTCGTATTTGAGGTAGTCGATGCCCCATTCGGCATAGCTGGCCGCGTCCTGATACTCGCGGCCGCGACTCCCCGGGCGGCCGCCACAGGTCTTCCACCCAGCATCGGAATAGATACCGAGCTTCAACCCCAGCGAATGAATGTAGTCGGCAAGCGCCTTCATGCCGGAGGGAAAGCGCTCCGGATCCGGCTGGATGAAACCTCTAGCGTCGCGCTCACCGTGCCAGCAGTCGTCGATGTTGACGTACTCGTAGCCTGCATCTTTCATTCCCGACGACACCATGGCATCGGCGGTTTCCCGAATGAGTTTCTCGTCGACATTGCAGCCGAACTTGTTCCAGCTGTTCCAGCCCATCGGTGGCGTCGTGGCCAGATCGTCGAACTTCTGCGCCTGGACGGTGGTCGCCGCCAGCGCCAGCGCGGCAACAATAAGAACTCGTTTCACGATGAGTCTTTCGCCAGAAGCTGGAGATTCTTGTCGATGAGATCGAGGCGCTGCGTGACACAGGCGGCCGAGCGCAGCGGATCGGGCGGCGTATTGCGACAGTAGTCAGTCAGGCGCTCCACCGTCGTCGTCGCCACGTGACACCGCGTATCGCTCGATGCATAGTAAAGATAGAGCGTTCCGTCCTCGCCTTCGATCCAGCCGTTCGAGAACGTCACGTCCATGACGTCACCGATGTACTCCTTACCCTGCGGTGCCAGGAGATGCCCGCCGGGCTCGTGGATGACGCGCCAGGGCTCGTCGAGCGCCGTCATGAAGGCGTAGAGAACGTATCGCAGACCGGATGCGGTGTTGCGAACGCCATGGGCGAGCTGCAGCCACCCGTGTGGAGTTCTGATCGGCGCCGGGCCGAGACCGTTCTTGACCTCCATCACGGTGTGGTACTTCCGATCGTGAACGATCATCTCCTCCTCGATCACCGCCCGCTCGATCGACTCCGACACTCCCCAGCCGATGCCGCCACCGGAGCCCGCCTCGATGAATCCGTCCTGGGGCCGCGTGTAGAAAGCGTACTTGCCCTCCACGAACTCCGGATGGAGGACGACGTTGCGCTGTTGCGGTGAGCGCGTCTCGAGATCGGCCAGCCGCTCCCAGGTCACGAGATCCGACGTGCGGACGATCCCGCACTGGGCAATGGCCGAGGAGAGATCACCGGGTGAAGCTTGCGGGTCCTTCCGCTCGGTGCAGAACAGGCCATAGATATGCCCGTCCTCGTGCTTGACCAATCGCATGTCGTAGACGTTGACATCCGGGGCCTCGGTCTGCGGCACAACGACCGGACGATCCCAGAACCGGAAGCTGTCGACGCCGGTCGGGCTCTCGGCGACAGCAAAGAAGCTCTTTCGGTCCACGCCTTCGACGCGAGCGACAAGAAGGTACTTGCCGTCTAGAGCAATCGCCCCGGGATTGAACACCGCATTGATGCCGAGCCGCTCCATCAAGAACGGATTGGTCGCCGGGTCCAGGTCGTAGCTCCAGAACGGCGGTGCATGCGCCGCCGTCAGTATCGGATGCTTCCAGCGTTGGACGACACCGTTGGTCTTCTTCCGCGGTTCGTTGGGTCGGGCAACGAGAGCCTCGTAGTCCTCGAACAGGCTCTTCTTTCGCTTCCGGAATACCTTCTCTTTCATCACTTACCCCCGCCGACTGCAGTCAGCCGCCGCATCATTTCGAGACACATCCGAACGTTGTGGTAAGGCCCCTTCCACTCGGAGACCTTGGGCTCTTGACGGTCCACCGATCCATCTGGAAACACCCGCCAGAACCATTCGCCGCCCGTTCGGTCGATCACTCTCCTGAGGATGAAGTCCCACACTCCCTCCGCCGCTCTGGCGAATGAAGCATCACCGGTCAACTCGTAGACGGTCCAGAACCCCACGACGGCCTCCGCCTGGCACCACCACTCCCGATTCGCATCGATCACCGCACCATCCCGGCCTTCGTAGGCCAGCCCGCCGTCGTCGTCGATCGCCTCGGCCAGAGCCGCCTGAGCGATCTCCACTGCCCAGCCTTGGACGGTCCTCGACACCTCCATGTCGCCCAGGACGTTGGCGGCCTCGCACAAGAGCCACGCAGCCTCGATGTCGTGGCCGTAGGTATAGCTTTCAGAGAGGACGGTCCACTGCTCGTCGAAGAAATGTCGAAGGTGACGCTTGTCGGGGTCGAGGATCTTCCGGTCGAAAAGACCGATCAACTCCCGTAGCCGGGTCGCCACCCGCTCGTTCGGCCAGACCCGATAGAGACCCGTGTACGCCTCGAGCACATGGAGGTGCGTGTTCATCGACTTGGCCGCAGCCATATCCTTGGCGCTCAGACGCAGGCTGGACGTCGCCGCCCAGTCCTCGGCTCTCGCTTCGATGTAGCCGCCATGAGCATCGTCGTGAGCGTGGTCCTCAATGAGAGCGAAGAGCTCCTCGGCGGAATTGGTCGCCTCTGTTTCGCCGGCCGCCAGCGCGAAGGCGCTGAGGGCGTAGATGACGAAGGCCTGGCCGTAGATCTTCTTGGTTCCGTCGAACGGCTGGCCGTCCGTGTCGACCAGCCAGAGATAGCCGCCGTTCTTCCGATCGCGCAGCTGGGCCTCGAGGTAGTCGTAGGCCCTGCGGGCCAGGGCCAGGTCTTGCCGATCCCGCCGCTCGCTGAACAGCGTCGAAAAAGTCCACAGAATCCTCGAGTTGAGGATGAGCCCCTTCGCCGCGTCCGTTCTGAGCGTGCCGTCGTTCGCCATTTCGGCGATAAAGCCACCGTGATCGGCGTCGAGGGTCCGCAGACGCCAGAACGGCAGAAGGTTGCCGTCGAGCTCGGTCTTGATCTCTTCCCTTAGTGACTCCGCATCCATCGTGGGTCGCTCGAGTCTGAGGACTGTGGGACTCTTCCCGGTCCAATCATTTGAAT
>JAOTUP010000072.1 GCA_029863825.1 Acidobacteriota bacterium
CGACAACCTGGAGCTCAAAGGCGTCTTGACCGGACAGTTCGGTGACTACGGGCTCCCGCCGGGCCGAAGCAGCTTCGGCATGCATGCGATGCTCGCCCGTCACTACCTTCGGGGAGGGTTCTATCCTGTTGGCGGCTCGTCGGCGATCGCGGGCGCCATTGCACCGGTGATCGAGGAGACAGGTGGAGAAGTCCACTTCCAGGCCGAGGTTGCGGAGATTCTCTTGCGTCGAGGGCGTGCAGTCGGAGTGCGGATGTCGGACGGGAGGGAGCTCGAAGCGCCGGCCGTGGTCAGCGATGCCGGCGTCCACAACACCTTCCTGAGGCTCCTGCCCCGATCCGCTGTCGACCGACATGCGAGCGTGGGCAAAGCGGCGGAGACACCGTTCTCGGTGTCGCACCTGTGCCTCTATGTCGGATTCAAACAGACTGCTCGGGAGCTCGGCCTGCCAAAGACCAACCTGTGGATCTATCCCGGCGCTGACCACGACGCCAATGTCGAGGCCTTTGTCGCCGATCCGGAGGCACCGCTTCCGGTAGTGTATGTCTCCTTTCCGTCAGCCAAAGATCCGAGCTTCGAGGCGCGACATCCGGGGCGGGCAACGGTAGAGCTCATCACTCTCGCGCCGTTCGACCGCTTCGCCTCCTGGGCCGGGACTGAATGGCGCAAGCGCGGGCCGGAGTACGAGGATCTCAAGACGGGTCTAGCCGAGCGGATGCTCGCGCAGCTCGACCGCCAGCTGCCGGGCCTCAAGCAGAAGATCGACTACATGGAGATCTCGACGCCACTCTCGACGCGCCATTTCGCCGGCTACGAGCACGGTGAGATCTACGGCCTCGATCATTCCCCGGCGCGGTTTCTGAACCGGTCGCTTCGCCCTCGCACGCCTGTTTTGGGCCTCTTCCTCACCGGCCAGGATGTCGTCTCCTGCGGTGTCGCCGGGGCGATGGCGGCTGGATATCTCACCGGCTCGGTCGTTCTGGGAAAGAACCTGCTGCGCGCCGTGTAGGCGATACCAGTCCGGTGTCCGTGTCTACTTCAGCGCCACCCCGTGCCGCGTGAGCCAGGGCCGGTGCTCGCGGTAGTCCGGCATGAGCGCGGCGACGAGGCGCCAGAACTTCGGGCTGTGGTTGCGCTCGACGAGATGACAGATCTCGTGGACGACGACATACTCCAGGATCTTCTTCGGCGCCGCGACCAGTCTCCAGTTCAGAGAGATGACGCCACGGGCCGAGCAACTTCCCCAGAGCGTTTTCTGGTTCTTGAAGCGAAATGCGGTCGGGGTGTGCCCGAGTCTGGGTGCGTAGCGGCGAATGTGCGCTTCGACATCGGCGCGCGCTCGCTGCGCGAACCAGGCGTCGACGCAAGCTCGCGCGGCGGCTTCTCTGGCCCCGGGTGAAAGCGTTCGAGGTACCTGTACCCGGAAGGCTGTTTTGTAGGTGAGCTCGGGAAGCTCAACATCCGCGGACTCGACGATGAGCCGCAGTCGTCGACCACGGAAGAGAATCCTGGCTCCGGACACATAGCGCTGCGGCTCGGTCGAGAACTCCCCGGCGGCCTCTCGGGCCTCGAGCCGCTTGGTCTTCTCGTAGATCCAGCGTCGATTCGCGTGCACGAAAGAATCGATGGTGAAGCGCCAGGTTCGCTTTGGCACGACGACCTCGACGCGACCGGGTCTCACGACGATTCGCAGCCGCTTGGCGCGGCGGCTGCGTCGGATTTCATACGGGATCTGTCTGTCGGCGACGGCGAGGACAGGCATGATGGGGGAGAGAATACCTTCTCGTTGCGACGCGACAGTGGATCTCGACGATCGACTGCCTGCCCGCCCATTGAGGTGGGGTGCCGAGCCACGCGAAGGGCTACGATTTTTTCGCAGTGTCGTCCAACGCAATGATCCTGTTTCGCAAGGAAGGGGGAAGAAAGATGGCTTGCAATCGAAGACGCGCATACCGCTGGTGGCTGCCGACACTCCTGATCGCTGATGCGGCGGTGGTCGCCATGGCGCCATCGAGCGCACTCGCTGCCGGGCTGAGCGGCGACACGGAAGAGTGTCTCGCCTGTCATGAAGAGGTGACCCCGGGAATCGTCGAGGACTGGCGCTCGAGTCGCCACGCCAATACCAGTCTCGCTGACGCGTTGGCCAAGCCCGAGATCGAGCGGCGCGTATCAGTAGCCGAGGTGACCGAGGAGCTAATGAACGTCGTCGTGGGATGCGCCGAGTGCCATATGGCACGCGCCGAAAGCCACCCGGACACTTTCGATCACGCCGGTCTCGACGTGCACACGGTCGTCTCCCCACCTGACTGCGCCAGGTGCCACCCGGTCGAAGTCGAGGAGTATAGCCACAACCTGATGGCGAATGCCTACGCGAATTTGGCCGAGAATCCGCTCTACGGCACGCTCGTCGAGGCGGTGAATGGCGTCCAGAGCTGGGACGGGGAGCGCCTGATCCAGCATCCGTCGGATGCCCTGACGGACGCCGATTCCTGTTTCTCCTGCCATGGCACCAAAGTCGAGGCCGGGGAGCTGGTCGAGCGCGAGACGATGCTCGGCAGCATGGAGTTTCCCGAATTGTCCGGTTGGCCGAACCAGGGCGTCGGTCGGATCAATCCCGACGGCAGCAAGGGCGCCTGTACCGCGTGCCATACGCGACATGCGTTCTCCATCGAGATGGCCCGAAAGCCCTACACCTGCGCTCAGTGCCACAAGGGACCGGACGTCCCGGTCTACCCCGTCTACATGGTCAGCAAGCACGGCAACATCTTCTCGTCGATGAAGGAGAAGTGGGACTTCGACGCCGTGCCGTGGGAAGCCGGCGAAGACTTCACGGCGCCGACTTGCGCCACCTGTCATATCAGTCTGGTGACGAGCGCTGGTGACGTCGTGGGCCAACGAACGCATCGGATGAACGACCGTTTGCCATGGCGACTCTTCGGCTTGATTTATGCGCACCCGCATCCGCTCTCGGCAGATACGACGATCATTCGCAATCAGGCGGGACTACCGCTGCCAACCGAGCTGACGGGTGAGCCGGCGAGCAAGTTTCTCATCGATTCCGCCGAGCAGGCGGTGCGAGAGGGGCGCATGCGGGCCGTATGCAGCGCCTGCCACACGGGTCAGTGGATCGGCGGTCACTTCGCCAAGCTCGATCACACGATCGAGACGACCAACGCGATGACGGCTACGGCGACAAAGATGATGAGCACGGCCTGGGAAACGGCGGCGGCGCATGGTCTTGCCCATCAGTCCAGTCTCTTCGACGAAGCACTCGAGCAGCGGTGGTCGAGCCAGTGGCTGTTTTACGCGAACTCGACGCGCTTTGCGTCGGCCATGGGCGGCGCCGACTACGGTGTCTTCGCCAACGGGCGCTATTCCATGTCCGGCAAGCTGCGCGAGATGTCGGACTGGCTCGAATTCCTGCGTGTTTCCAAGGAAAAGACTACCGAGGAGATCGAATAAGGGGAAGGGCGATTCGCACTGGCCGTCGCCGGCGGAGGAATGTCCGCAGCCTGGGCAGCAAGGCAGAGACCACCCCTGTCGCGCGAGTCGGCTGCAGGGACGGCATCGCCGTCTCGGCCGATTATGGAATGCCGGCTTCGGCCGCGCAGCTCATGATCGCGTCCTTCTCGGCTCCAGTGATTCGACCCGCTTTCTTCAACGCGTTCGTCAACTGCGCGACCCGGCTGACAAAGAATCCGTGGTTGTCGGCACCGGCCGCGAACGCGGAGACGGCATCGACGACGTTGCAGCCGTCGTCGACCATGAGATTGGGAACGCCCGAATCGCAGCTGTCGATCGTCACTGTCGGCGAGAGATCCGACAAGGCGCAGAAGTCGTCGTCGTCGAGGATACCGTCGTTGTCATCGTCCGGGTCACAGGCGTCGCCGAGTCCGTCGTTCTCGTAATCCTCCTGACCGGCATTGGCGTCCAAGGGACAGTTGTCGTCGCTGTCCGCGATGCCGTCGTCATCATCGTCGCCATCGCAGACGTCACCCCGCCCGTCGCCGTCGTTGTCCGCCTGGGCCGCATTGGAAACCGTCGGGCAGTTGTCGAGAACGTTCGGAATCCGATCGCCGTCGCCGTCCAGCGGGTCCTCAGTGAAGGCCCAATAGTCGGTGCGGAAGGTCGCATCGGCGCCCGAGTTGCTGACCACGACGACGACCACGTTGATGAGGCCGCCGTTGCCGCTCCGTCCGACGGGCACCGGGTCGAGGACACCGTTGCCGCCAAAGAGAAACGAGTTGTCATCGAAGAAGTCGGCAAGCGGAATCGAGATCATCTGCCAGCCACCGCCCGAGATGGCGCAGGGGCCGGTCGGGCTCACGACGCAGTTGTACTGGAACTCGTCGTCGTCCGGCGGCGCGATGGAACCATCGCCGTTGTCGTCTTCCTGCAGGTTGATCTCGAGGAGATAGTCCTGGGTGCGGCCGCCGCCGTCGATGCCGTCTGGGTTGATCCAGAGGTTGAAATGGGCGGTGTCGAAGGTGTCCAGCGGAAACGTCCGGCCGAACCCGCCGAAGAAGCCCGGCACGCCGCCCGAGCCCCAGCCGGTCTCGAGCGAGACGGCACCGCCGAAGGCTGGCGGCAGATCGACGAAGTTGGGACCGATGCCGCCGCCTCCGACCGAGCCGCCGAAAGTGAACCAGCCGCTGCCGAATGGATTCCCGTGCTCCAGGTCGTCGAACACCACCTCGCTTGGTGGTGGTGGCGTGAAGTTCCAGTAGTCGGTGCGGAAGGTGGCGTCAGCTCCCGAGTTGCTGATGACTGCGAAGACGACGTTGATCAGCTGGCCGTTGCCTCCGGCCGAGACCGGCACGGGATCGAGGACGCCATTGCCGCCGAAGAGGAAGGAGTTGTCGTCGAAGAAGTCAGCGAGAGGAATCGAGACCCTCTGCCAGCCGCCGCCTGCAAGGGCACATGGTCCTGTGGGGCTGACGACGCAGTTGAACTGGAATTCGTCGTCGGCCGGCGAGCCGATGCCGTTGTCGCCGTCGTCGTCGTCCTGGAGGTTGATCTCGAGCGTGTAGTCCTGCCCCGGGTCCGGGTTGATCCAGAAGTTGAACGCTGTGGTGCCGTCCAAATCGAGCGGAAAGGTGCGGCCAAAGCCGCCCAAAAAACCCGGCACGCCGCCCGAACCCCAGCCGGTCTCGAGCGAGAAGACACCGCCGTCGGCGGGCGGCAGATCCACCGTGTTGGGGCCGATGCCGCCACCGCCGACCGAGCCGCCGAAGGCGAACCAGCCGCTGCCGAAGGGATTGCCGTGCTCCATGTCGTCGAAGACGATCGGGCCGCCGGGCACGGGTGGCGCCGGCTCGCCGATCGAGATCTTGTTGACGTTGAACTCGCCTGCGTCGATCGAGAGGCGCAGCGTCTGGACGCCGGCGTCGAGCGCGACGTCCTCGGCGCGCACAGTCGTCCAGCTCTGCCAGGCGCCGGTGGCTGGAAACGAGATCGGCCCTGTCACGTCGACGCCGTCGAGCTCGACGTGGAGCGTGCCGCCGGCCGTGGCCGCGGCCACACGCACCTCCATGTCGTAGGTGCCAGCGGTGACATCAACTGTGTATTCGAGCCACTCGCCGGGCACGGTCCACCCGAGATTGAAGCCGAAACCGGCGTCTGTCGTGCCCTCGAGGTCGACGCCCTCGGACGGTCGGTAGGCTCCACCGTTGTTGGTGGCATCGACGTCGTTATAGGCGACACCCTGGCCGCCGAGGTCGTAGCTCTCGGTCTCGATCGAGCCGGGGATCGCCGCCGGGGTCATGAGATACGGCGCCTGCGGGCAGCCGCTGCCAACCATGATGTCGACAGGGGCGGCGGCCGCCAGGACACCGTCGTCATCGCGAGCGCGGGCCTTCAACGTGTAGCAGCCGGCGGCGACGTTGGGAATGGTGATCTCGTAAGGTGCGGTGTCGTCCTCGCCGAGCTTGGCCGCGTCCTGGAGGAACTCGACCTTCTGGATCGTGCCGTCGTCGGTGGCGCTCACGGCGATGGTGAGCGGGTCACCCGGGGCGATGACGTCGGTTGCCGCCGGGCTCGTGATCGTGACCACTGGCGGGTCGTTGGGAATCTGGTAAACGCGGACGTAGTCGATGACGTACTCCTGCGGGAAGACCGTGGTCGCGTCGGGAGGGCCAGGCAAGTTGCCGCCCACGGCGAGGTTCAGGAGCAGGTGGAAATCGACGTCGAATGGAGCCGGAAAGGGTCCGCCGCTGGAGAACCAGCTGTCGCGGGTCGCGAACTGGACGCCGTCGACATACCAGCGGATCTCGCCCAGCTCCCACTCGATGGCGAAAGTGTGAAAGTCATCGTGAAAGTCCGGCGGGCCAGGCAGGGTGAACTCGGTCGACGAGAAGATGTTGCCCGGAAACGAAGCGCCGTAGTGGATGGTGCCGAAGATGGTATCGGGCTCGTCGCCCAGGTACTCGACGATGTCGATCTCGCCGCTCGCCGCCCAGGGTCCGTAGATCGAAGTGTCTGAAGAGAGCATCCAGAAGGCCGGCCACAGACCCTGCCCGATCGGCATTCTGGCGCGCATCTCCATCCGCCCGAAGGTCCAGTCGCCGTTGCCGAGTGAACGCATTCTGGCCGAGGTGTAGTCGAGGCCGCCTACCGATTCCTCGCGCGCACTGATGGTCAGAAAACCGCCCGCTACCGCAGCGTTCTCGGCCTGGTAGTACTGCAGCTCGTTGTTGCCCCAACCGCCGGGAAGACCGACTTCGCTGCCATCGCCGAGCTGCAACGTCCATTTACTGAGGTCGACCGCGGTGCCGTCGAACTCGTCCGACCACACCAGAACACAACCGGGCAGGTCAACGCATTGTGCCGAGGCCGAGGGGGTCCAGGCGAGCACGAGGGCGAAACAGATGGCGATTGTGGACACTCGATGGCGGTGCATGAATCAGCTCCTTGCTATGTGAGTACGACTTCTTTCTACTGTCTCGACGCGGCGTTTCGAGCTCGAGGAGTGCGACTGCCAGATGTGGAGTGTGGGTGCCCACGTCCGGGGGGAATACGGTATGGGGACCCCTTACTCTCCGCACCCGGGTTCCGCTTCCTTGTGCGGGAGTTTAGCAGGGAGGAAAACCAGCCTGAGCGGTGTCGGGTGGCCATCCGTCTGCACTAGCGCCGGGCAACACGGGTCTTGGTTCTGCTGATGAAGAGCTCCCAGAGCTCCTCCTCGCCGTCGGTGAAGATGACCGCTTCCGAGGCCGGGAAGATGTACCAGCCCATCTGCCTTACCTCGGCGTCGAGCTGTCCCGCTGCCCAGCCCGCGTGGCCGGCATAGACGCGGAACCGGTCGTCCGGATCTGGCTCGGTCACCATCTGCTCGAGCAACGTCAGATCCCATCCGGCGTGAACCGTGCCGATGACCCGAACCTGATCCGCGTGCCGTTCGCCGGTGGAAAACAGCATCCTCACCTGTAAGACGGCGACCGGACCGCCCACATGAACCGGCTCGTTGGCACGTGAAGCCCATTCGAGATCGGGAAGGAAGTGTTCCAGGCGCACGCGACTCGGGCGGTTGAGCACGACGCCCATGGCACCGGACTCGTCGTAATGGAGCAGCAGCACCACGGTTCTCGAGAAATTCGAGTCGAGAAGGTCCTCGCTGGCGACCAGAAGCTTGCCGGGCGCGAGAGGCTCGACAAACTGCGCCGAGGCGGCCGCCGGCAGCAGAAGCGCGGCAGTCAAGGAAGCGAGCACAAGCGCTCGAGAGCGGCAGTTCATTGCCCGGAAGCCTAGCACCGGGTGCCAGAGGCTCCTCGGGCAGGTCCGTCGCAAGCCCCCCCTTCTGGCTCTTGTCGCTCAACTCGAACACCACGAACGGTACCGGTTCCATGCGGTGCTCGACTCCGGCTGCTGTCGTACGCACCTACTTTCCTCCTTTTAAACGGCTCATGCACCGGGAGTGGCCGGTGAGC
>JAOTUP010000073.1 GCA_029863825.1 Acidobacteriota bacterium
GGGAGACCGGAACCTTCTGGTGGCACTCGATACCGCCCTGACTCCCGAGCTGATAGCCGAAGGTCGGGCACGTGAGATCGTCAACCGCGTGCAGGCGGCGCGCAAATCCCGGGACCTCGACTACGCCGATCGCATCGCGGTCCGTTATGCAACGGATGACGAGCTCGCCAAGGTCGTCATCGAGCATGGCGACTGGATTGCGGGAGAGACGCTGGCCACCGGGCTCGAGAGGCTTCGCGAGCCGACAGATGATCTCGAACAAAAACCAATTGACGGACTGCCATTCTCCCTAGCCGTCGAGCGAGTCCCCTGACTTCGGCGAGCAGAGTGGCGCGTCGCATCTGCGACGCTGAGAGAACGAAAGGAGAGTCAGATGGCAGGTATCTTCAAAGCGTACGACATTCGTGGTATCTACGGCGAGAATCTGGACGAGGAGATCGCCCGCAGCGTCGGCCTCGCCTTCCCGGCGGTACTCGACGCGAGCGTACTGAAGTCCAACAGGCGAGTCATTGTCAGTCGCGACATGCGCTCTCACAGCACTCCACTGGCCGAAGCCCTCATTGATGGGCTGACGACCGCCGGTCTCGACGTCGTCGACATCGGATTGGCCACCACTCCGATGAACTACTTTGCGATCGGTCACCTCGAAGCGGCCGGCGGCATCCAGGTGACAGCCAGCCACAATCCAGCCCAATACAACGGCCTCAAGATGAGCCTCCACGGGGCGCGCCCGGTCTCGGGTGATCACGGCATCCCGCTTCTCGAAAAGAAGGTGTCTGCTGGCGATTTTGACCGTGCCGCCCGGCGAGGCGTGCGCTCGGAATCTTCCGTCTTCGACGCCTACGGCAAGAACGTCCTTTCCCACCTCGAGCCGCCTCGTGCTACCGGAGATCTCAAGGTCGCAATCGATGCCGCCAACGGCATGGGCTCAATCTACACGCCGCTTCTCGATAAGCTCGGCATCGACATCATCCCCTTGTACTTCGAGCTCGACGGCACATTCCCGAACCACGAGGCTAACCCCCTGAAGTACGACAACCTCCGGGACCTGGCAGCGACCATCACCAACCATGGCGCCGACTTCGGCATCTCGTTCGATGGTGACGCGGACCGCGCCGCATTCGTCGATGAAACAGGCACTCCGGTCGGCAGCGACCTGATCACGGGACTCATCGCCGGTGAGCTCTTGCGACAAACTCCGGGGAAGCATGTCCTCTACGACCTGCGCTCCTCCCACTCGGTGCCGGAGTACATCCAGGAATGCGGCGGCATCCCGGTGCGCGAGCGCGTCGGGCACTCGTTCATGAAGGCCACCCTGCGCAAGAAAGACGGTATCTTCGGAGGCGAGCTGGCTGGACATTACTACTTTCGCGCCAATTACATGGCCGACTGCGCGTTGTTGGCCGTGGTCGAGATTCTGAATCTCCTCCGGCGCCGGGAAGTGCCGTTCTCGGACGTTGTCGCCCCCCTCGAGCGGTATGCCAAAAGCCAGGAGATCAACTTCATGGTCGAGGACAAGCAAGCAAAGATTGCTGAGATCGAGAGGCGTTACGGCGATGGTGAGCTCGATTATCTCGACGGCATCACCGTCGAGTATCCAGACTGGTGGTTCAACGTGCGGCCGTCGAACACGGAGCCGTACCTACGCCTCGTCCTCGAGGCGGCGAGCGAAGAGGCGCTGGCCGAGAAACGCCGGGAGCTGGAGGGACTACTTGGCACTCCGGTATGAGCTCACATGACTCGAGGCGGCCCCGAGGCGGCTCGGCGTCACCGAAGATCCTTGCATCGTGAGCTCCGAGAAGCGTCCCGACCGTTCGCCGGCCCCGGGCAAGAACGTGCGTCCGTCGACTCCTTGCGCGCACTGTAGGCGGAATGAGGCGACGAGCTGAACCTCCATACCGCGGAGGCCAAACACATGTCCGAATCAACACTGCAGATGGTAGAGATGATCAACCGGCACTTGGGCGGCTACAACACCACGATGGGACTTCGTTTCGTGCGAGCAGCACCGGACTCTCTGGAAGCGCAGCTCGAGATCGCCGAGCACCACCTCCAAGCCTACGGGCTCGTGCATGGCGGCGTGTTGACCGGGATGATCGAAAGCCTGTGCAGCGTGGGCGCTGCGGTCAGCGTGTTGGAGCAGGGGAAGAGCGCAGTCGGCCTCGAAAACTCAACGTCGTTCCTTCGCGCCGTCCGTTCCGGCGTCCTGCATGGGTCCGCTCACCCGGTCCGGCTCGGCCGCAGATCGCACGTCTGGGAAGCGGAGATTCGTGACGATCGGGGGCGCCTGGTCGCGACCGGCAGAGTACGATTGCTCATCCTCGAGGCTGGGGCACAAGCGGACGGCGAGCCTGTCCGCCTCGATTTCTCCTCGTCCGCCGGCTGATGCAGGCGGATAACCAACTCTCTGCGGATCGCCGGGCGCGGCTCCCGGGCTGCCTACCGTGCGGACCGCCAGCGCCGAGGCCTAGCGCCGTCCGCCGAGAGCGCCCGAGCGGACGAGAAAGTAAAGCAGTTGCGCCAGGCTGGCGACCGCCGCCGCAACATACGTCAACGCCGCCGCGTTCAGGACTCGATCGACGCCGACGCGCTCCTGTTCGAGGACGATGCCGTACTCGACTGCCAGCCGCTTGGCCCGCGCCGACGCATCGAACTCTACCGGCAACGTCACCAACTGGAACAGGATCACGGCTGAAAAGAACACCGCACCGAGAATGACGATCTTGGTACCGAGAACCGAGCCTCCGTACGCCATCATCAGGCCGATCATCATCGCAAAATAGCCCACTTTCGACCCGATATTGGCTGTCGGCACCAAGAGCGAACGGAGCCAGAGAGGTTTGTAACTCGTAGCGTGCTGGATGGCATGTCCGGCTTCATGACACGCCACACCAACCGCTGCGACGGACGCTGAGGCGTAGACCGCCTCCGAAAGGGCCAGCGTCTTGTTGACCGGGTTGTAGTGATCCGAGAGATAGCCCCGCGTCGGCACGACTTTTACATCCGTGATGCTCGCCTGGCGCAGGAGCCGCTCAGCAGCCTGAGCCCCGGTGAGGCCCGTCAGTGTTTTCACGTTGGAGTACTTCTTGAACGCCGAACGTGTCTTCCAACTCGCCCACATGGACAAGAGAAGCGGCGGGATGAAGAACACGAAGTACAGAGGATCGAGATACATTGGACACAGTCTCCTTCGAGGTCAAGAACAGTGGAATCCTCCGCCGTATTCCGGCGTTAGAGACCAACATCGTGTGACATCTTTTCAGGAACAGCGGGAGAAAGCGAAGCCGGCTCCCCGCTCAGAGAAGGCGCATCCTCTCGTCCCCGTAGAGAACAGGCTGCGGCGACGAAGCCGCCTCACTGCCCACGGTCTCCATCGTGATCATCACACCCTGAGTTCCAGTCGGAACCCCGCTCGCCCGGACTTCGACTGCATCCTGCCGCCCCGTCACCACGAAACTCGCGCCGAGTATCGACTCAGCATCGGTCATGAACCAAAGCCGATACTCACGCCTCTCGCCATCCGATTCGAGGCCCTCCACCCTCAGGAACCAGTCGGCACTTTCAGTCTGCATGACGAGGATCCCCCGAGCGTGCTGAAACGGACTGCCCATGGTCGGTTTGAGGGCACAGTACTCGGCCGTCGCAGCCGTGACCATCTCGAGACGCGTCCTGGTCTCGGCCGCCAGCTCGCGCGCGACCGCAAGCTCCGCCGCGTCCCCACGCGCCTTCTCCAGCTCCTGCGACAAGCTGGCGATGACTGCGGCCTGCTTTTGCACTTTCCCCACCTGCCAGGCACTCACGCCGATCACGAGAGTCGCAGCCAGAGGCAGGAGCCATCGCGGCACCAGCGGCCGTGCCGCCACCGGTGTCCGGTTCGGAGACGTCTCCGATGTATGTTGCCTCACCTGCTCGAGGAGTTTCGCTTTGAGCTCGGGCGGCGGCGGCGCCTCGGCGACGTCGTAAGCAAGAAGGCCCCAGGTCTCGACGTAGCCACGATCGAGATCGAGTGACGGCTCGCGAGCGCTGCTGCGGACGCATGTCCGCTCGACGTCGTGGCTGTCCAGCAACTCCAGGATCTGCTCATCTTCGAGCGAAATCGGCATGTCTTCTTTCACAACAGGTCCTCGATTTCATTCGCCAATGCCTGCCTCAGCTTCTTCATCGCGAGCAATGTCCTCGTCTTGACGGTTCCTAATGGCGTTCCGGTTCGATCGGCGATCTCGTGCTGCGTCAAGCCCTCGAAGAAGGCCATCTCCAGGACTCGACGCTGCTCCCGCGGAAGCCTGTTCAGCTCGTCGGACAATCTCCTGCGCCTCTCCAGCATGAATACGTTCGACATGCCCTCGGGAGATGCATAGGTGGCGTGCCTTTCGTGCTGCGCCGCGGTGACCGTTTTGCGAACCACCTTTCGATTGCGCAGCCGATCGATGGCTCGGCTCCGCGTGATAAGCACCAGCCAGGTAGAGACAGACGAGCGCCCGGCATCATAGCGAGACGCTTGCTTCCAGACCTGAAGCAGCGTCTCTTGCAGGACCTCCTCGGCCTCTCCCCTATCGTGTAGCACCGTGTTGGCCAGCCCCAGAAGCATCCCGGCATAGCGCTCGTAGAGCGCCGCCAGAGCCTCCGAACTGCCGCTCGCGATCTCCGCCACCAGCTCCGCCTCAGCCGTCTGTCGCCGTTTCTTGCGCTCCCTCTCGCTCATCCGGTGGACCACGATCTCGCACCGTCGCGTCGGTAGGTGGGAGCTTACGATAGCATGCCTCCATGTGCGCCAACCGACTGCCCATTGCCGTCGTCGGAGGCGGATCGTGCGACGCCAGAATCGGCTCGATGGCCTACGAAGTGGGACGAGAGCTGGCGCGGTCGGGAGCTCTCGTGCTCTGCGGTGGCCGCGGCGGCGTCATGGAGCGTGTTGCCTCCGGAAGTCGCGACGGTGGTGGTGAGACTGTCGGCATTCTGCCAGGTCGATCAGCCGCCGATTCGGCGCCCAACAAGAGCATCGACTTAGCGATATTTACCGGCCTCGGGCAGGCACGGAATCAGGTTTTGGTGCTCTCGGCGAAGGCAGTGATCGCAGTCGGCGGCGGCTGGGGAACGTTGAGCGAGATTGCCCTGGCGCTCAAGCATCGCATTCCGGTGGTCCTGCTCGAAAGCTGGACGCCTCACCCCCCGGGCGGACAGTCGGAGCCGCTTCTCGAATACGCAGCGTCGCCCAGCGATGCCGTCGCCAAGGCGATGGCGGCAGGCGCCCACCTTGGCGAGGACCTCGATCTCCGGATCCCACGAAAGGAGCCCGAGAACTCGCGTGCCGGGTAAGCAGAGCAGCGAAGCGGAGAGGCGGAATCCGGCCATCCGGGTCATGATGATGCCCAGGGACACCAACGCCCTGGGTACTATCTTCGGTGGTCTCATCCTTTCTTTTATCGATCAGGCCGGCGCCGTCGAGGCGCACCGTTTCACTGACGGCCGCCTCCTCACGGTTGCCATGAATCAGGTCGAGTTCCACGATCCGGTCTTCGTCGGTGATCTGGTGAGCTTTTATGCCGA
This sequence comes from Acidobacteriota bacterium, assembly GCA_029863825.1. GTDB lineage: Bacteria > Acidobacteriota > Thermoanaerobaculia > Multivoradales > JAHEKO01 > JAOTUP01. The sequence continues at coordinate 5,548 of JAOTUP010000073.1, forward strand.
CGTGATACGAATCGGGACAACCTCCATCACGGTCAAGGTCGTGGTGGAGTCGGAGCGTCGCCTTCGCGGTGGCGGCACCGTCACGGTAACCGAAGCGGAAGTCGTCTATGTCCATGTCGACGAGCAGAACCGGCCGCAGCCGGTTGCGCAGCGTCACCCGGTTTCTTCGCGCGAGTAGGGTACATAGCACTCGCGGCAGCGGGCCTCGTACGCCTCTTGATCGCCGACCAGCACCTGTTCCTCGCCGCCGGCTATGCGCTGGCTGTAGTGGGCCGCTTGGCCGCATCGGACGCACACAGCATGCGTCTTGTCGACAAACTCGGCCACTGCCATGATTGCCGGCATCGGACCGAACGGGCGACGCAGGTAGTCCTGATCGAGGCCCGCAACGATCACTCGCCGGCCGCCATCGGCAAGCTCGGTCATAAGAGCCACCAAACCGTCGTCGAAGAACTGCGCCTCGTCTACGCCCACTACCTCCGTCTCGGGCAGGCTGGCTGTTCTCAATTCCGCACTGTCAGCGACGGTCAGCGCACCGAGCTCACGATTGTCGCGGGTCACCAAGCGCTCAGGCGGATTTCGGTTGTCAGCCAACGGCTTGAAGACCTGGACCGTCTGCCTGGCAATGAGCGCTCGTCTCAGGCGGCGGACGAGCTCTTCGCTCTTGCCCGAGAACATCCCGCCGGTAATGACCTCGATTCGCCCGCCCGGTCGGTCCCCATGTCGATGCGCGTGCATAACGGAGGCGGATCGTATCGCAGCGGAGTATCTCTGTCACACCGAAGCTCGGCCGACACTCTGTTACGATCCCCGCCGATGGACGACTCGAGCCGCACATTCTCCTATCGAGAAGCGATTTCCACCCTTCCCCTCGTGCACCAGTTGACTCACGCAGCGGTGAGCCAGATCGAGGCGCTGTTCAACCGCGTTCAGAGCCGCGAAGAGATGGAGCGCAGGCAGGACGAGCTACAACTCTCAATGGACACGATCGTTCGCCAGTGGACGCTCGAGGTCACCAAGCTGGGCTGCGAGGTCAAGGGACTCTGGCTTGTGGACTGGGATAGCGGTGACGGATATTACTGCTGGCGCTATCCGGAGAGCACGATCTCCTTCTTTCACGCTTACGAAGACGGGTTTGCCGGACGAGTTCCCATCAACTGAGGGAAAGGAATAGACTGAGCCTGGAGGTGTGTTGTGGAGTGTGTAGCCACCGGCTCCAAACGGCGACGTTTCGAGGAGATTACGATGACGCAAGCACCGACAGACATGACAACCGACCCGACCGGCGCAGGTGCTCCGGCACCGCCGGTGGTATTGACGCCTAAGGCCGTGCAAATGGTCAAGACGACGATCGAGCAGGAAGGCCTGGATCCGCAGTCAGGCTTGCGAATCGCGGTGCGAGGCGGTGGATGCAGCGGCTTCGAATATGCCCTCGACTTCGAGCTCGACGCGCGTCCGGACGACTACCGGGCGGAGTACGACGGCCTCAACGTCTATGTCGATCCGATCAGAGCTCGCTACCTCGACGGTACCGAGATCGACTACGTGTTCGGACCCGCCGGATCCGGTTTCAAGTTCAATAACCCAAACGCGGCGGGCAGTTGCGGCTGCGGCTCCTCGTTCAGCGTCTGAAGCTCTCGACTCGCTGCCAAGCCACTGCGACGAACGCCGCCACTCATCCTGGCCGCTTCGGTTCTCAAACGAACGGGAGCGGGACGACCCTCAGCAGCTCTCCGCTCGCCAGAGCGACGCCCGCTTCGGGCTCCGCCTTGCGGTGGAGCATCGCCAGACCGATCGACGCGTTCATCGCTGGCGACCAGGTTGCGCTGGCGACCGCTCCCACTTTCTCGCCGCCGAGAGCGAGCTCCTGACCTGCTTGGAGCCGGACCGAAGACGGCGCCAGAAGACCCCGCACGTGGCGATTCACATGACCACGATAGTGAATGCGGGCAACAATCTCCTGACCGAGATAACAGCCCTTCGAATAGCTCAGCGCCTGCTTTTCCAGGCCTGTTTCCTGGGGAAAATTCTCCTCTCCGAAGTCGACTCCGAACCACGCCACACCGCGCTCGATCCTCACCGCCGTGACCGCCTCGAGGGCCGCGGGCACGGCTCCGGCATCCTCGAGGCGGTGCGAGATCGTCTCCAGATCGGTCGCCTCGCCCCGCAGACTCCATGCCCCAACTCCCAGACGATGCTCTCGGCGCAGCGCCACGCCGTCGGCTTCAACAAGGTGTGGAGCCTCCGGCAGTGACCTCTCGAGCACGTCGCTCAGAACCGAATCGGCGCGCGGACCGGCAACGATAATCTGCAGCCGGGCCTCGACGAGTCTCGTTTCGACCC
>JAOTUP010000074.1 GCA_029863825.1 Acidobacteriota bacterium
GAGATGCGGTCCCAGATCATGGAGAACTGGGTGCTCGAGCCAGAGGTGCTGAGGCTCTACGCGCGACACGCCGGGACCGGTGAGCCCATCCCCGACGAGCTGATCGCGAAGATCGAAGACTCCCGCCGATTCAATCAGGGCTTCGAGACCGTCGAGTATCTGGCGGCGTCCTATCTGGATATGGGCTGGCACACGATGACGGGGCCGTCCGATCTCGAGCCGGCGGCCTTCGAATCAAAGCTCCTGGCGACGATCGGACTCATCCCCGAGATCGTCGTGCGCTACGGCAGCCCGTACTTCTCACACATCTTCGGCGGCGGCGGCAGTTACTCGGCGGGCTACTACAGTTACATCTGGAGCGAGGTCCTGGACGCCGACGCCTACGACGCGTTCCGCGAGAAGGGGATCTTCGATTCGGCAACGGCACGCGCCTTCCGCACTCTTCTCGAGCGCGGCGGCAGCGAAGAGGCGATGACGCTGTTCACCCGGTTTCGCGGCCGCGAGCCAAGCGTCGACCCGCTCTTGAAGCGACGAGGCCTCGAGTAGACGGACGGTGCCAGACGGACGGTGCCAGACGGACGGTGCCGGGCCTGCAAGATGCAAGTTGTCGAGTGCGGGGTCTGTTGAACGAGAGGCCACGCGCCGGGTAGAGGCTACGCAGGGCACAATGGTGTGGGCAGGCTAGAATGCGTCCGAAGGAGATCTCTTGGAACTCGTCATGCTTGGGCTGGTTGGCTTCGGCCTCTTCGTGCTCTGTGTGGGCGGCGCCGTTCTGGCGATCGTCAACTGGACGAGAGTGCGCCGGCTGGAGACGTCGTCTCGAGATCTCACGGCACGAGTAGCCAGTCTCGAGAGAAAGCGGGTGGAAGTCGCTTCCGGCGAGCCGGCCGGCGAAAGACCGACGCTTCAGCAACCGCCACAGCCGGTTCCGGAGCCTTCGGTGGCGGTTCTGGAACCGACTCCCGAGCCCTCGACGGAGGATGCACGACAGTGGCGCGATGAGCAGGGAAAGACGATCCTGCCTCTGCCCCCGGAGCCGACCAGCCTCGATCTGGAGAACCTGATCGCGGGCCGCTGGCTCAACCGCATCGGCATCGTGGCGGTGATGGTGGCGGCGGCTTTCTTTCTCAAATTCGCCTTCGACAACGAGTGGATCGGCCCGATGGGCCGCGTGGCCATCGGCCTGGTGGCAGGCAGCGGGCTGATGGTCGCCAGCCAGTCGTTTCTCGGCCGTGGGTATAGGTATTTCTCCGAGGGAATCGCCGCGCTCGGCGCCGGCGTTCTCTTCCTGTCGCTTTATGCCGCGTGGGGCTTCTACGAGTTGATTCCGGAGCAGGCGGCGCTCGCCGGAATGATCGTCGTGGTAGCAAGTCTCGCGGGTCTGGCGCTTGGCCGCAACTCCGAGCGACTGGCGGTTCTGGCTCTCGTCGCCGGCCTCACGACACCTGCGTTGCTCGGTATCGGCGCCAACCGGCACGTTACGCTCTTCACCTTTCTCGCCATTCTCGCAGCGGGTTTTCTGATACTGGCGTGGCGCAAGGAATGGAGATGGATCGCGCCGACAGCACTCCTCGGCGTGCTCCTCCACGGGTTCTTCTGGGCCGAGCGGTTCTATGGCCCTCACAAGCTCCAGGCGACACTTCTCTTTGCCACCCTCTTCTTCTTCGAGTTTGCGCTTTTCCTGCTGTTTCGGTCGCGCTCGCGACGCGGGCTGAGCCAGGACGAACTGGTGCTCGCCGTAGCCAACGCGGCCTGGTTCGGGGTGAGTCTCCACATGATGTTGTACCGCGATCATCGCTGGTGGTTGACGGTGGCGGCGCTGGTCCTGGGTGCGCTGCATCTTCTGGCCGCTGCGTCCGTGCGGCAAGGCAAGAAGAAGGAGGTCTCGGCGGCACGGCTGGTGGTGGCGGGTCTGGCGCTCACGTTCGTGACCGCTGCCATTCCCATCCGGCTGGAGGGTGAGTGGATCACCATCGCCTGGGCGCTCGAAGCGACGCTGCTCGTCTGGGCGGGTTTTCGCAGCGGGCTGGGGTCACTGCGGGCGGCGGGCCTGGCGCTCTTTGCAGTCGTCATCGGCTTGCTGGTAACGCAGGGCGGTGCGACTTCGAGACTGATTCTCAATCAGCGGTTTGCGTCGTTTGCCGCTGTCGTGGCCGGGCTGGCCGTAAGCTGCCACTGGGCCGGTTCGCGCCGGCGGGAGCTGACAAGCGCCGAGCGTCAGGTTTTCGCTGTCGTAGGCGTTGCGACGGTCGTGTCGGCGGTGTGGGGCCTGTCCGAGGAGCTCTGGTATTTCCTCGCCCGGCAGCAGTGGGCGCTCGAGCCGCGACTCGCGCAGCAGATGGGCTTGTCGCTCTTGTGGGCGATAACGGCTGCGGTGCTGATTCTGGTTGGTGTGCGCCGCGGCTCGCGAGCGCTGCGCTGGCAGGGCCTGGCACTTCTCGGGCTGACCATCGGCAAGGTCTTTCTACTCGACCTGTCATTTCTCGAGCGCGCCTACCGCATCGCGTCGGTTTTCGTGCTTGGCCTGGTGCTGCTGGTGGTGTCGTTCTGGTATCAGAAGAGCTCGGCGAGAGGTTCATCCGATGACCGGGCAGAGGATGAAGGAGAGAGAGAATGACCATGCGCGGCAGGGTGGGTTTCGGTCTGGCGCTGATGGCGGTGGTCAGCGCGGCGGTGGCGACGGATCTGCCCCGGCGGTGGAGGAATTGGAGTCATTTCCGGCCGATCTCGATCGACGACTCGGGCGAGCCGCTTCAAGCAAAAGAGCTCGTCGGCATCGAGCTTCCTGAGACGCTGTTCGAAGTCGCTCGCTCCGATCTCTCCGACGTGCGTATCGTCGACGATGCGGGCAACGAGGTCGGCTATGCGGTTTTTGCCAACCGCCGCGGCTCGGAAGTGAAGTGGCGAGCGGCGGAGATGAGCGACGCCGGGTTCGTGCGCGGCAGCTTCACCCAGGTCGTCGCCGACACCGGCGAGGACGGCACTGTGCACAACGCGGTCGAGGTCACCCTGCCCGAGGACGTCGGGGAGTATTTTGCCTGGGTCGAGGTCGCAGCGAGCGAGGACCGCGAGACCTGGCGCATCGTTCGTGCCAAAGCACCGCTCTATCGCTTCAGCGATCGGGGCCACCGACATCCGGTTCAGCTCCGCTACCGGCGGGCGCATGACCGATGGGTGCGGCTCCGTATTCTCGAGGCGGAAGAGGAGGTCGAGGTCGAGAAGCTGCGGGTGGCCGAGCAGGTGGAAGACGCCTCCGAGCTGCGGCGCATTCGGCGCCGGCTGGCCCGGCGGGCCGACTCGCCGGCGGGCGAGAGCTGGTGGGAGCCGATAGGAGAGATGCCACTCGTGCGGATCTCCGGCATCCGCGTCCAGACTGCGCGCGACGAGTTTCACCGTCCGGTGACGGTGAGCGTGAGCGATGACGGGAAGACATGGCGCCAGATCGGTGCCGGCCAGATCTATCGCTATCGGTTCGGCGAAGAGGCGAAGGACGGGAGTGGAGACAGCGATGCAGAGAAGCTGCGGCAGTCTCTCGAGATCGAGTTTCGCGAAGCCGAGTCGCCTTTGTGGCGGGTGACGGTCTTGGACCGAGGCGATCCGGCGATCGACGATCTCGCCGTCATGCTGGTGCGCAATCCGTCACGAGTCGTCTTCAGACCGAAAGCGGAGACTTCGTATCGGCTGGTGTACGGGAATCATCGAGCCGAGGCGCCGGAGTACGAGCTCGCCAGCATCACGACGCGAGAAGAGCAGGCGAGCGCGCGACCGGCAGTTGTCGGGCTGGAACAGGCGAACGACGCCTACGTCAGCCCCGATCCCTTCACCGAGCGCCACCCGGTGATCATGTGGGTCGCATTGGGGCTCGCGGTCCTCGTCCTGGCCGGCCTGGCGCTCAGGTCGCTTCGCTAGCCGTCGGTCGGGACAGCCTCGATCCATGTCACCAGGATCTATACTTGTGGCGTGGTCACCGATCTGCCGTTTTGGGAACAGCCGGAGCACGTCGAGCGCTTTGCCGCCCGAGAGCCGGATCATCGGCTGATCGAGATCCTCGACGGGCTCGAGAGCCCTTCGGAGGTGCGGGTTCTGGATCTGGGGTGTGCCGGTGGCCGCAACGCGGTGCTCCTGGCCGATCACGGGTGCTCGGTCTGGGGGCTCGACGCGTCGCAAGCGATGGTTGAAAAGACGCGCGGGCGGCTCGCGTCTCTCATCGGCGAAGAGATGGCTGCTCGTCGCGTCGTCGAGGGCTCGATGAGTGAGCTGGGTCGGTACGAGGACGGGTTCTTCCACCTCGTTGTCGCTCTCGGCATCTACCACAATGCGGCGTCGCGCACCGAGTGGGAGAGAGCGCTCTCGGAAAGCGCGCGCGTGTTGGCGCCGGGAGGCCTGTTGTTGGTCGCGGCATTCACGCCGGAGACCGATCTCACAGGCGCGGGCGTATTGCCGGTCGCAGGAGAGCCTTTGGTCTACGAGGGTTTTCCTTCGGGTCGAGCGCTACTTGTCACGGCGGAGAAGCTCGACGCCGCGCTGGAGACGAGAGGCTTGCTGCCGGTCGTCCCGTCGGAAACAGTCATAACGCCGACCGATACCGGCCGGCGCGTCACCATCAACGCGCTTTATCGCAAACGCGGTTGAGCGTGCGGCGCTGCAGGCGTTGAAGCTCGAAGGTTGGGGAGAGCTCGGCAGGTCCGGTCGTTGGACGCGGATCGCGGAACACAGGGAGACAGAGCCATGAGAGATGTCGTGATCGTGGATGCGGTGCGAACGCCAGTCGGCCGACACGGGGGGAGTTTGGCGAGCGTACGACCGGACGACCTGGCCGCCATGGTGATCAAGGCGGCGGTGGATCGTACCGGGATCGATCCGTACGAAATCGAGGAAGTCTACTTCGGCTGCGCCAATCAGGCGGGTGAAGACAATCGCAACGTTGCCAGGATGGCGACACTCCTGGCCGGTCTACCGGAATCAACCGCTGCGGTCACCTTCAACCGGCTCTGCGCCAGCGGGCTCAACGCGATCAACCAGGCGGCGCGCGCGATTGCCGCGGGAGAGGGCGATGTCTTCATTGCCGGCGGCGTCGAAAGCATGAGTCGGGCGCCGTACTCGTTGCCAAAGAACTCCCGCGCCTGGGGACCGCCGGGGAATTCGACGGCATACGACACGACGTTGGGTTGGCGGTACCCGAACAGCAAGATGGCCGAGATTTTTCCGCTCGAGCCGATGGGAGAGACAGCGGAGAATATCTACGAGCTCAGCCGCGATGGCGAGATCGCCGGCGGCGAGATCAGTCGCGAGGCACAGGACGCGTTCGCCCTCGAGAGTCAGCGTCGAGCGTGCGAGGCCATCAACAACGGATGGTTCCAGGCCGAGATCGAGCCGGTGTCCATTCCCCAGCGCAAGGGGGATCCGGTCATCGTCGATACCGACGAGCACCCGCGGATCAAGAAGGTCGACGCCGGCTACGAGCTCGAGACGAGCCTCGAGGCACTGGCCAGGCTACGCCCGGCGTTTCGCGCGGGCGGCACCGTGACCGCCGGCAATGCCAGCGGATTGAACGACGGCGCGTGTGCGCTGGTGCTCATGACGGCCGCCAGGGCCGGCGCTCTCGGGCTCGATCCGATTGCCCGCTGGACCGGCTCGGCAGCGGCGGGAGTGGACCCGCGAACGATGGGTCTCGGACCGGTGCCCGCGACGAGGAAAGTTTTGGAACGCGCGAGTCTGGGCATCGCCGATGTCGACTTGGCCGAAGTCAACGAGGCATTTGCGGTCCAGTCGATCGCGGTGATGCGCGAGCTGAGTCTCGATCCTGCGATCACCAACGTCAACGGCGGCGCGATCGCGCTCGGGCATCCGCTGGGCTGCTCCGGGGCGCGAATCCTGACGACGCTGCTGCACGAGATGCGGCGCCGTGGCGCCGGCGGCGAGCAGATGCGTTACGGGCTGGTGACCTTGTGTGTCGGCGTTGGCCAGGGCGAAGCGACACTCGTCGAGCTCATCGAGTAGGTGGTGGCTTCATCGCGCGGACGGGGACAAGAAACCGGGGGGAGGCGGAGTTCCTCTCAAAGTACAGGTTCGTCCACGTTCGTGTGTCCGGCTCCGAGAATGTGGAATAAGGACAAGGGTTCTTGGGTTTGGAGAGGTCGAGGCCGGAGATTGTGATGAAGAAGAGAATGGCAATAGCCTTAATTCTGATTACAGCTGCGTTGGGTATACGAGCTGCGATTCTGCCAGCGGCTGCCGGTGACGGCGACGGCGAAGGGAGTGCCAGGGTGTACAAGAGACCGAGTGACGAGGAATTGCGGCAGCGCTTGACGCCGCTGCAGTGGAAAGTGACGCAAGAGGACGGCACCGAGCGTGCTTTTGAGAACGAGTACTGGGACAACAAGGAGCCGGGCATTTACGTCGATCGCGTCAGCGGCGAGCCGCTCTTCAGCTCGAACGAGAAGTATCGGTCGGGCACCGGCTGGCCTTCGTTCTGGGCGCCGTTGAAAAAGGAAAATATCGTCGAGAAGGAAGACCGCAAGCTCTTCATGTCCCGAACCGAGGTGCGATCCAAGCACGGCGATTCGCATCTCGGCCACGTCTTTCCGGATGGCCCGAAGCCCACCGGTCAGCGCTACTGTCTCAACTCGGCGAGTCTGCGCTTCATTCCGGTGGCGGATCTCGAGGCGGATGGCTACGGCGAGTATCTGAAGCTTTTCGAGAAGCCGTCAGAAGAGTGAGCGCGACGAGACCGCGGAGATCGCCGGTCGCGCCGACTGGATGGTCGCGAACGGACTGCTGACAAGGCGACGGGACGAGGACGGGATTCCCGGATCCCGAGATCGGCGAGGCTGCCGGGCGACGGTGCTGGCGCGCACCACCTGAATGCGCCTCAAAGGCCTACCCGCCGGGGTGTTGAAAACACCCGAACAGGACGACAGCATGGGAAGAGCTTTGCTGCCCGGTGCGGCCGTCACTCGATGGTCGCCGAACCGAACGGCGCGTGGCGAGCTTCAATCACCGAACCCACGACTCGGAGGAGGAGTCCGATGAGAAGATTTACGGTTTTCTGCGCATTGATTGCCGTCTTCGTCGTTGCCGGCGCGGCGGTCTCCCAGGTCGAGATTCAGAAGGCGCCGATCACCTGGCAGCAGGCGGCGTTGACTGATGGGAAGGAGCTGTACGCGGAGCTGTGTGCGGTGTGTCATGGAGCGGACGCCAAAGGCAACGGACCGGCTGCAGCGGCTCTCAAGAAGCCGGTACCGGACGTGACTCAACTGACCAAAGGCAACCAAGGTGTCTTTCCTGCCGAGGACGTGCGGAAGGCGATCACCGGAGAGGCCGGGATCCTTTCGCACGGAACACTCGAGATGCCGATCTGGGGGAAGGTGTTCGCTGATGTCCGCCCCGACGTCAAGCCCTTCCGCCGCGAAGCGTTCGCTCGTCAGCAGATCTACAATCTGACGGCGTACGTCGAAAGCGTGCAGGCTGAATAGCTCGCGGCTGCGCGGGCGCGGCCACATCATGAAGGAAGCCGCTCCCGGCGAGAGGTCGGTCGGCGGACGGGGCTCGAGCGGCCTCTCGTCGCCCTTGACGGATCAAGGGCTGGCGCTCGGCTGCGCGAAGAACCGCCGGCGGAAGTAGAGCGCAACGTTGACCAGTCCGATCAAGACTGGAACCTCGACCAGCGGTCCGATGACGGCAGCGAAGGCGACGTCGGAATGAATCCCGAAGACGGCGACTGCAACCGCAATCGCCAGTTCGAAGTTGTTTGACGCGGCGGTGAACGATAGCGTCGTCGTTTTGCTGTAGTCGGCGCCGAGCTTGCGACCGAGCCAGAAGCTGACGAGAAACATCACGACGAAGTACACCCCGAGGGGCATCGCTATCCGCAAGAC
>JAOTUP010000075.1 GCA_029863825.1 Acidobacteriota bacterium
CGAGCCAATTGAGAAGCAGGAGGAGTGTCATGAAACCGAGTCCCATGAATATCGCGCTGGTGTCGTTGATCCTTGTCGCTTGCACCGCACAAGCCGGTGAGCCTCCCTGGGCGGTCTCGGGGAAGGTGCTGGCGACCGACAACTGCGTGATCGGGTGCCCATGCATTTTCGGCGAGCAGCCATCCCACAATACGTGCCGTTTCGTGGCGATATTCCAGGCCGAAGGTGGCCATTTCGGTGAGGTCGACCTTACCGGAACTCGCTTCGCCATGGCCGGCGAGTTCACTCGCGCCAACGAACAAGGGGAGCAGAAGTACCTCTATGTGGCTTACTACGTCGACAGCGGCGCCGGTACGGAGCAACAGAAAGCCCTTCGGACGATTCTGACCGGACCCGCTTTCGCGCCACTGGGTGAACCCGGCGAGGTGAAAGCACTACCGATCTCGTTCGAGGGTCTCGAGAACTTCGGACTGGTCGGCATGACCACTGGCGGCACGGTCGGAGATATCGCCAAAGTGGAAGTCACACCCATCGCCGGAGCCAAGGCCGGCGAGCCGATGATCGTCGAAAATTCGGCCGAGCCGCTCTGGCACTGGACTGCTCTGGGGAAGGCAACCTCCAGCTACTACCGCTCGGGAGGCCGAGACTACTCATTCGAAGGCACCAGCGGCGAAAGCCACAAGTTCGCCTTTTCCGGCGGCGGAGAGGAATAGTCGGCAGCGAGGAGACGACCCCGCTCACACGACTCCCGAGCCCTGGTCGGTTGCCGAGCTACTGTCCGGATCAGGCTGTTCCGATGGGTGGGGCTCAGGGAGATAGGCTCGAAAGCCTGCCCGGAACCACCTTTACCCCGTGTTCGCGAGCGGCGTCGGCCAAAGGGACAAGCGCTTCTCCCGGAAGCAGGGTTCCGTCAAGGCTGACCCACTCGGCCTCGCGCCAGTGACCGGCATGCGCGGGACGACCTCACGCCTCCGTGACGAGCTCCCCCGGCTCTTCTCCACCACGATCCGCTACAGCTGGGATCGTAGTGCTGATTCCTCAGCTTCTGCGCCTAAGCTGCGGAGCAGGTAAAATGGGTGCGCAAACTGAAGACTCAACTTCCCGTACCGAAGCCGACCACGTACGGCGGCTGGACGAACTGGCATCGGACTCCTGCACGACCGTCTTCGTTCGCAATACTGGTAGATTCGCCGGGGAACGCATCTGAGGTCGACGATACATGCCATTCGAAGCAATCCTGGTCCTGGTCATCCTGGTTGGAGCGGTCGCGCTATTCGTCTCGGAGAAGTATCCGATCGACTTTGTGGCGCTGCTTGTCCTGGGGGTGCTCCTCTTGTTCGGACTGGTCACACCTCAGGAGGGACTCTCCGGCTTCAGCAATCCGGCGACGGTGACGGTCGGGGCCATGTTCGTTCTCAGCGCGGGCCTGCAGAAGTCGGGCGCCACGGGAGCCATCGGCCAACTCATGGTGCGCTTCGGCAAGAGCTACTTCAGCGCGCTCGTCGTGATCATGGGGACCATCACCGTCATGTCCGCATTCGTCAACAACACCGCGGCGGTCGCGGTGTTCATCCCGCTGGTGATGGTGGTCGCGAACCGGCGCAAGATTGCCGCCTCGAGACTTCTCATTCCGCTTTCGTACGCCTCTCAGTTCGGCGGCGTCTGCACGCTCGTCGGCACTTCGACCAATCTGTTGGTCAGCTCGATCTCCGACGAGGCGGGATACGGCGCCTTCAGCATGTTCGAGTTCAGTCGCATGGGGCTGATTCTCTTCGTCACCGGCGTTCTCTTCTTCCTGCTCTTCGGACGTTGGCTCCTTCCCGAGCGGAAGGCTCAGGAGCTCGCCGTCACCTACCAATTGGGTGAGTACATCACCGAGCTTCGGGTTGCCGACAACTCTCCGCTGGTCGGAAAGTCGGTCCTGGAGAGCCGACTGGGAGAAGACCACGACGTCACGGTCCTGCGCCTCCTCCACGTGACAAAGGCCATCTGGGCGCCGCTCCGGCAGGCGGTCATGGGAGGCGACGTGCTGCTCGTCCGCGGCAAGATCCGCGAGCTCATGCGGCTGCGCGATTCGGCGAAACTGGAGCTCAATGTCGAGTTCAAGCTGCGCGACGAGACGCTCCAGACCGAGGATCTCCGGCTCGTGCAGGCTCTGATTGCGCCGGGCTCCGATCTCATCGGCAACACCTTGAAAGATCTCGATTTTCGCAACCGCTACAAGGCTCTCGTCCTGGCGATACAACGGCGGGGAGAGACCATCCAGGAGAAGCTCAACTCGGTCTCCTTTCGCCTCGGAGATGCGCTCCTGATCCAGGCGCACGAAGCCCAGATCAAGGAGCTGAGAAGCGACCAGAATCTCATCGTTCTCGACGAGGTGCCGTTCGTGTCGCTGCGTCACAAGGCCCCTCTGGTCCTCGGCATCCTGGCCGCCGTCGTCGGGCTCGCGGCCTTCGGCGTACTGCCGATTCTGGTGACCTCGATCCTCGGTTGCCTGGCCCTGGTTCTGACTCGCTGCCTGCGGCTCGAGGAGGCCTACCACGCGATCAACTGGCAGGTCATTTTCCTGCTCGGTGGAATCCTGCCGCTCGGCATCGCCATGCAGAAGACCGGGGCGGCCGGATTGATCGCCGGGCGAGCGGTGGGCATGGTCGGCGACATGGGACCGGTCGCCGTGCTCGCGGTCGTCTACCTGATGACGTCGGTGATGACCGACACGATGAGCAACAACGCGGCGGCCGTACTGCTCGCGCCAATCGCCATCTCGACGGCCCAGCAGATCGGCGTTGACCCCCGGCCGTTCCTGATGGCGATCACTTTTGCCGCCTCGACCGGTTTTTCGACCCCGGTCGGCTACCAGACGAACACGATGATCTACAACGCGGGTGGCTACAAATACACCGACTTCCTGCGCACCGGAGTGCCGCTCAGCATCCTCTTCTGGATCATGTCCGTGATCTTCATCCCGCGCTTCTGGAGCTTCTGACCCGGCAGGCGCCAGGCTCCAAGACGAGATCTTGCCAGGCAGGGCGGTCGGAGGAGGACCGCAGTGGTCGAACCCTCGACGGGCAGGTGCCCGCATGCCCCTTTTCGCCGCAACGAACGTCGAAGTGGAAGACATCCGGACGCTCGGAGTGACTTGCTGAGTCGGTGGACCGACGAAGTGGTGGCGCTGCGACGCGGCGAGCGGGACCACCAGCCGTTCTGGCGAAACGACGCCCCAATCCCGGAATCGCCACACGGCCTTGAGAAGAAAGCCGAACACCACCGCTCGCACCGCGGCGATCAATTCCCCCGCTGCATCCTCTTTTCAGCAGACAGCCCGCGCCTACGGCTGTGAGGACATCCTCGTCCGTTCAGGGAGCGGTACTATTCGCCCATGCGTGAACGCGGCGCACCATCGAGGGCAGCACTGACCCCCGACCAAACACCTGGTTGCGCCGCGCCGTCCGGCACGGCATCCCCCGGCATTCCCACGAGCCGGTTGCCTGCCGTTCAGCGCTGGCTGTCTCTCGCCCTGCTCGTTTTCTGCCTTCTGAAGCTGATTCTCATGGGGCTCTCCGCGATCGGCGCACAGTTCGTGATGGACGAGTACGTGCCCCTCGGCTACTACGGAGAGCTGATCGGGAGCTTCTACCTCGAGGTGGACCCGATAAAGACCGTCCTCTATGTCTATCTGTACCAGGCCGCCACGTGGTTCGCCGACGACGCCGTCTCGCAGATGCTGGCGGCGCGCCTCGAAACCTATTTGGTGGTGATCGTCGGCCTCGTGTTCCTCTACGCCACTAACCGTAATCTCGGGAGGAGTCGGCAAGAGGCCCTGTTCTCCCTTGCCGTCCTGCTGTCATTCTCGACCTACCTAGAGAGGTCGTTCCGCCTACGGTCCGATTCGTTTGCCTCGGTGTTCGCGGTACTCGCCCTTTGGGCCATTGCGCGGAGGGAGCCCGGCCGGGGGTGGAGCGCGGCCGGGGGGATCCTCGCCGGTCTCGCCTTCCTCTGCACCCAGAAGAGCATCTACTTCCTGATAGCTTTGGTCGTCGGCTACGCTCTGGCGTGGGCCAGCTCCCCTACCCGCCGCCTTCTATCGACCGCCGGCTGGATGATTGCCGGTTGGACCTTCACCCTGCTGGTCTACGCGGTGGTGTTCGGAGGATTCCAATGGCCGCGGGTGCTGGTCGCGGTGTTCACCAGCCCAATGGAAGTAGCGTTCCAGGCAGACGATTACTATGTCAATCTGCGACGCTATGTCTCGCAGACCTTGACGCGCAACGTCTTCGCCTACGGTCTGTGTTTCGCGGGCCTCATCCTGCAACTCGTCAGGCTGCGCCGCGCCCCTTCCGAGGCGCGGACCGCCGTGGGTTTCACCTTGGCCCTGACCGTACTCGTCTTCAGCCACAACCAGCCATGGCCCTACGTTTTTGTTCTCGTGCTTCCTTTTCTGGCCCTGTCGAGCGTCGAGGTGGTGCGCTCAGTCGCGCCCGACCAGGGACGACGAAGCGTCGTGATGCTGATCGTCGTGGTGCTGTTGATGTACTCCTTCAAGCGCAACCTGGACTACCTGGGTGCCACCAACCAGCTACAGAATCGGGTGGTGGCGCAGGCCGAAGCGCTGCTCGCTCCCACCGATACTTATTGCGACGGCATCCGTATGGTGGTGACGCGCGTGTCGGCATGTCGCGAATGGTGGGATGCAATGACGGTAGAGAAGATCCGTGAGCAGCTCCGCCGGAACGACTTCTCGAACATGGATGCGCTCTTCGAGCGGCCTCCCAAACTGTGGATCTACAACTACAGGGTGCGCGCTCTGTGGCCGACCCTGGAAGGCTACATCGCCCCGTCCTATGTGCCGGTAACGCCGCACATCTTGCTCAGCGGGGTGCTTCTGCAGGGAGTCGAGGCGGCAACCTTCGTCAACCGCTGGCCCGGATCCTACGAGCTCTACGATCTCGACGGTCGGCCGGTGAAGCTCGATTACGAGCTTGACGGCCGGCCTCTCCACGGCCCGGTGCACCTGGACGCTGAAAGTTACCGCGTGCGCCTCGCCGTCGCGGGCCTCGCCTACCTGCTCCCCTCCGGGTCGGAGCTGTTCGAAGGGATGCCTCGCGATTCACCCATCGAACCGCTGTTTCCGAATGTGTACGAGCGTTGAACTGCAGAGCAGGTGACTTGGCGTCGCCTTGAGCGCTCAGGCGTTCCTCGGTTCTGTTCGATGACCTGTGAAGAGGTCATCGGCTCGCTCCCAATTCGGACGGCCTCGTAGCGCCGCCAGAGAGTGACTCCGCGTCTGACTGCGGCCACTAAGAGTACTCTCAGAGGAAGTAGAAGATCGTGAAGTTCATTCCCAGGTTGAAGGCCGCGTGCGACAGAATCGGCGCCACCAGTGAATCGGTTTTCTGCCGCAGGAAGGCAAACAGGACGCCGGTGCCGAATATCAGCACCATCCAGATGGCGCCCGACAGCGGCAAGAACTGAACCTGGCCATCGATCCTGAGGATGCCGTGATGAAAGAGGTGCACCACGGCGAACCAGCCGGCGTCCATGATGACGCCCGCGCGGTGATTCCAGCGTTCTTCCACGACCTGCTGCAGGAACCCGCGGAAGAAGATCTCCTCGCCCACCGGGGAGAAGATCAACGAAGGGATCGAGATGATCCAAAAGAGCTGCGCCGTCGGCAGGCCGGCCATCTCCGGCGTGCTGGGGAACGAGCGCCGGACGGACACGAACCAGTTGTCGTTGGTCTCGCCGAATAGGGTGACGCCCAGCCAGTAGAAGAGGCCGGCACCTGCGACCCCCAGAAGGATGCCGCAGACGATCCACATCGGCCGCCGGGAGAATCGCAGCCCGGCTCGTCGACGTCCCTCCCTGCTGAAGAACAGGTGCGGCGTCAGCGCCATCACGGTGAACCCGACAGGCAGGACCCAAAAGTAACGTTGCGGGCCGAGCATGCCAACACCGCGCACCGCCGCCGCCAGCGCGGCCAGCAGGATGGCCAATCTGAAGCCATCGCCAAAAAGAGGAACCCACAAGGCCCGTAGCAGCGGAGCACTTTTCGCAGACGAGGGGAACTCCGGCCGACCCGAAACCGGACTCACAGACCCTCCGCAGCGAAGTAGAAAAGCTCGGTTCAGTCCCGATCGCTCCAGCTTCCGCGTGCCACCGGACAAATCAGCGCCGTCCCAAGAAGGGTGATGATCAGCGACGCCGCTACCAGAGACGTAAGCGGTTGGTGTTTCGCCGCCAACCGACCGCAGGGTCGCTCAGAGACGAAGTCGAACAGAGAAGAGTGGATGACGTGCACGAACCAGATCAGACCGACCGGGGGAATGATCGCAGCGGCGTAGATCAAGAACAGCATCATCCGGTCTCTTCCGACACTCCTGAGAGCCTGCGTGAGCTCTCACTCTCCCGCCGACCGCTCGACCACCATGAAGGTCAGGTCGTCCTCCAGGAGGCTCGTGGCCTGGTGCTCTCGGACGGCCCAGTAGATCGAGCGGGTCAGATCCATCGGCGATTCCTTCCGCGCCTGCCGAAGTCCCGCAAGCCGCTGCGTTCCGAACTCCTCATCGCTCGGACTTCGTGCCTCCACCAGCCCGTCGGTAAAAAGGAGCAAGACGTCGCTCTCGTCGAGCCGGAACTGCCCCTCGTCGAAAGTCAGTCGTGGCAGAAGCCCCAGAGGTTTCCCGGTGGACTCGAGATGCTCGACTTCCCCCGACGAACGCAGCAGGAGCATCGGATTGTGACCGGAAGAGGCATAGAGAATCCGCCCGTCGACTCGGGCCCGAAGCCAGAGCGCGGTAGCAAACAGGGCCCGCGAGTCTTCTGGATTCCTCGCCGCCAGCATCCCCTCGTTGACCCGCTGAGCAAATGCAGCCGGCGCCAGGCCGTCTTCGATGCGGTTGATCAAGAAATAGAGCGTCGCAGCCGCCAATCCCGCGCGCACGCCGTGGCCGGAGACATCGGCGATCCAAAGGAACAGCTCTTCGCCTTCCAACCGCCAGCCCAACAGGTCGCCGCTCAAGTGGCAGTACGACTCGAGAATGGCCGCAATGCGCAAGGGGCTTTCCGGCGGCAGGTGGCGCGGGAGCAGGTCGAACTGAAGCCGGTGACCGAGCCGCAGCGCGGGATCCATGTCGGGGAACAGGTGTGGTCGATAGTAGAAGTCGAGAGCACCTGATTCCTTCTTCGCCAGCTGAGTCAGTGAACCATCCGTGCCCCATTCGGGAGTGCCCCCGAGATCCAGGGAACGAAGGCGGCCCTCGACGACCTCTCCGAGAGTCTGCTCCCCGAGCCATGTCGACAGATCGAAGGCTTTGCCCAGCTCGACCGTGAGCTCGTTCACGACTTCGTCGGGAGCGCGGTGGCTCAGCCCAGAGCTGTCCTGCGGCGTAGGCATCACTCGAGAATTCTATGCGAGCGGCCGACGAGACCGCAGACTGTTGCAGAAAGCCTCAGTGCGCTCCAACCAGCGCTCGATCGCTACACGCTTGTCAGCAGCTCGGGCGACAAGTCCATGGCCACCGGGTCCCGTTTGCTGACGCCGCCTCTAATGAGCCGGCGCACTGTCACGCACCTTCGTCTTCCAGCGCTTTACCCTCGAACGATCCGGGTCCATCCGGCGACAGTGTAGACATCGCAAACACCAGTCCCATCGCGACAATCGCTGCCACGAGACACCCGAGAAGGAAGATGGCGAGAACGATCGTCACGCCTCAGGCTCCGGTCGCGTTCATCGCCGCTTG
>JAOTUP010000076.1 GCA_029863825.1 Acidobacteriota bacterium
GCCTGTGCGTCGTTTCCGACCGGACTGGCCACTGCCGCTGGCTGGCTGGCGGTCAATCCCGGTCTGCGAACGGTCCTGGTTGTTGGGGTGTACATGATGCACAAGCTGGCAGCAGCCGACGACCCGATGGTCTTCTTCTACGGCGACGGTGCCGGCGCCGCGGTTCTCGAGGCGGGTGACGCGCCGGGCTTCGTTGCCGCGGCGACCCAGGCGGACGGCTCATTCCACAAGCACTGGGGTCTGTACTCGGGCGGCACGTTCGAACCGGCGACGGCGGCGAGCGTCGAGGCCGGTCGGACCAAGGTGCAATTGATCGAAAGATATCCGCCCGAAGTCAATCACGAGGGATGGCCGCGCCTGGCGCGACGACTGGCTGCAGAAGGGAAATTCGGTCTCGACGAGGTCGACCTTTTCATCTTCACTCAGGTCCGCAAGCCATCGATCGAGCTGGTGATGGAGGAGCTGGGCGCGCCGGTCGAAAGGGCGCACACGATCATGGAGGAGTGCGGCTACACGGGCTCCGCATGCGTCGGCATGGCTTTCGACGATGCGGTTCGAGCGGGGAAGGTCGAGGTCGGCGATCTGGTGGTCTTCATCGGCTCCGGCGTCGGCTACAACCAGGCGGGCTGTGCATTCCGCATCGATCACGCATTGGGAGAACGCGCATGACGAGATTCAGGGAGCATCGAACGGGAGGCAGGGGCTCGGCGCTGACATGGATTGTCGCACTCCTCGCCGTCGTCGCGCTCATTGTCAGTGCTGCCCTGTGGTACGTGCGCGAAAACGCGCTGGCGTTCTACGAAAGGAGCACGCGCCAGGCGTTGGTCAAAACAGGATTCGAGCTGCGGAGCCTCGACGGTGAAGCGGGTCGGCTTTTCTACTGGGAAGCGGGAGAGGGCTCGACTCTCGTGCTCTTGCACGGTGTCGGCGATCAGGCCGGCGCCTTTCAGGGAGTGGTCGGCGACCTTCTCGGGGACTATCGGATCGTGATCCCGGATCTGCCCGGCCACGGGGCGAGCGAGCCGTCCGAGGGTCCGTTGCCGATGACGGTCGTCTACCGTGGTGTCGAAGAGCTGCTCGAGAGTCTCGAGTCGGGCGGGCCGCTGACTCTCGTCGGACACTCGATGGGCGCATGGCTGGCGACGGTCTATGCGCACCGCCATCCGGATCGCGTCGCCCGGGTCATCGCCGTCAACGGCGGCCCCCTACGCGGCGAGCGGACGGACTTGAGTCTCATGCCGGCCGATCGCGAAGCCGCACGGACACTGATGGCCGCGCTGCGGGATCCCGCCAGCGAACCGACACCGAATTTTGTCCTCGACGATATTGTCGAGCAGGCGGCGAAGGGACCGATAGGCAGGATGATGGCGGCGTGGGAAGACTTCGAGCAATACCTTCTCGACGACCGGTTGTCCGAGGTCCCGGTCCCGGTAGATCTCGTGTGGGGAGAGTCGGATCAGCTGATGACCTTGGACTATGCAAAACGAGTGGCCGACCAGCTGCCGCGGGCGCGGATTACGACGATCGCCGCGTGCGGGCACCATCCGGCCAACGAGTGTCCAGCGGCACTCGCCGAGAAGCTGGGCGAGGTGTTGAGCATGGAGCCTCCGGCGCCGCTCGACGAGGGTGATGGAGTGGTCACGCCAGAGGGCCTGGAGAGGTTGTCAGAGGAGGACTGAGAGTGATTCACGCCGACATCCTCGGGGAGCGGGCGCGTCTCACGCCGGACAAGACGGCACTGGTTGTCGTGCCGAGCGACGAGCGGTGGACCTACGGGGAGCTGGATGAACGGGCCGTTCGTTGTGCTCGTCTGTGGTGCGATCACTTCGGCCTGGCAAAGGGCGACAGGGTCGGCATCCTGGCTCACAATCGAACCGAGTACCTGGATGCGTTCTTCGCCGCGGCCAAGTCCGGCATTGTCCTGGTGACGCTCGGTACACGCCTGACGGCGCACGAGCTGGAACACATCGTCTCCGACTCGGGCCTGCACCTGCTGCACTATGACGGCGCCTTCGGCGCCACGGTACGAGCACTTCGCGAACAGGTCGCGGTCGATCACTGGGTCGCGTTCGACACCCCAGTCTCACCCGTCGATCCTCGCTACAGCGAGCTCACGGCGAGTCTCGACGGGTCGGACTTCAGCGCCGAGCGCTGCGGTCCTGAGGATATCTACTGCCTGCTCTATACCTCGGGTACGACAGGTCGGCCGAAGGGCGTGATGATTCCGCATCGCATGGTGGCGTGGAATGCCTTCAATACCGTCTGCGGCTGGCAACTGCGAGAGGATGACGTGAGCTCGATCTTCACGCCGCTCTACCACGCCGGTGGCTTGATGGCGTTTCTGACGCCGATCTTCGTCATCGGCGGGACCATCGTCCTGCATCACGGCTTCGATGTCAGCGAGATCTGGCGGACCATCGAGCGAGAACGATGCACCGTTGTTCTCGGAGTGCCGACGATCTGGAAGCTGCTGATGGAGGCGCCCGAGTTCGAGACTGTGGATCTGGCGCACGTGCGTTGGTTCATCAGCGGCGGAGCGCCATTGCCGCATTTCATTATCGAGGCGTTTCAGAAGCGAGGTGTCGTGTTCAAGCAGGGATTCGGCATGACCGAGGTTGGCGTCAACTGCTTTTCGATGACGGTCGAGGACTCGTACACGAAGCTGGGCTCGATCGGTCGGCCGCTGATGTTCACCGATGTACGCCTGGTCGACGAGTCGGGCGTCGAGGTGGGAGCCGACGAGGTCGGCGAGATGTTGTTTCGCGGACCGCACGTGTCGAGCGGATATTGGCAAAGTCCCGAAGCCACGGCCGACGCCTATGACGAGGACGGCTGGTTCCACTCGGGAGACCTCGCACGCCGTGACGAGGACGGCTTCTTCTTTGTCGCCGGTCGGCAGAAGGACATGATCATCAGCGGTGGCGTCAACGTGTATCCGGCTGAGATCGAAGCGGCGCTGTTGCTTCACCCACACGTCGAGGACGCCGCGGTCGTCGGAGTACCTGACGATACATGGGGCGAGATGGGGGTGGCGTTCGTGGTGCCTTTGACCGCCGGCGAGGTGACCTCCGAAGAGCTGATGGCGCATCTCGGCGAGCGTCTGGCTCGGTTCAAGATCCCGAAGCGCTTTGAACTTGTCGACGAGCTGCCGCGCACCGCCTACGGCAAGGTAGTCAAGGGCGAGCTCAGGGAACGGATCCTGAGGGAACGCCGATGACGACCGGCGCGACTCTGGCGCATCGTGTGGACGGCGATGGCGAGCCGCTACTGCTTCTCAACGGCGGCATGATGACCCATGCCTCCTGGGAGCCGATCGCAGTTCGGCTGCAAGAGCGGTACACGGTGGTCCGCTGCGATCTGCGGGGCCAGCTCCTGAGTCCTGGGTCGGTGTCGCCGGACATGTCGTCCAACGTCGGTGACCTGACGGATCTGCTCGATCATCTCGGGCTCGAGTCGGCCCACGTCCTCGGCACCTCCTATGGCGGAGAGATCGGGCTGCTGCTGGCGGCTCTCGCGCCTGAGCGCGTGCGTTCCCTGATCGCGGTGACGGTCACCGACCGGACGACGGATGCGATGCGGCGGGGAGCACAGGACCTGCGGCAACTGATAGCGAGCGCGCTGGCCGGCGGCGACCGCGGCCTTGTGCACGACCGCCTGGTCACAGAAGCATATTCGGCGCGCCACACGAGCCGCTTCGGCGACTCGCTCGCGGGTCGGCGAGAGCTCGTGGCGAGGCTTCCGGACGCCTGGTTCGAAGGTCTCGAGGGCATCATTGCCTCCATGGAGACTCTGGATTTGCGCTCCTATCTGAGCTCGATAGCGTGCCCCACGCTGGTGATCATCGCGGCCGACGATCGAGTCATTCCCCCGGTGCGCAGTCGCGAACTGGCGGCCGCGATCGGTGGCGCCGAGGTCAGCGTGCACCCAACCAGCGGCCATGCACTGGTGGTGGAAGACCCTGACTGGGTAACGGATGCAGCACTGGAATTTCTGAAGCGGCAGTCGCAAAGTGCGGCGGTCGCAAGCGAGATAATCTCAAACGACTGACAACCGAAAGAGGACAGTCCCATGCTTCACCAACCGCTCTATATCGCTGCCTATCACCAGTCTCCGTTCGGCAAGCTCGGCGCCATGACGGTTCCCGAGATCGTTTCCAACGCCGTGCGAGGTGCGTGCGATGCCATCGACATCGAACCTGCGGTCATCGACGTCGGTTCCATCGCGGCAGCGTGCGGCTTTACTCTCAACGATCAGGGCCTCTTGAGCGGGCTGATGGCGATGGTTTCCGGTCTCGAGGGAAAGCCGATCGAATCGGTCGAGAATGCATGTGCCTCGGGCGGACAGGCAGTTTTGTCGGTAGCACACAAGCTCTTGCTGGGACTGGGTGAGGTGGGCGTGGCCGTCGGCTACGAGAAGATGCGCGATGAACACGGCAAGATGGACGGCAAGCTCGTGGGCAAAGCGCTCGGGGTTTTTTCGCATCCGGACGAGCGTCGCGGCAAGACCTACGTGTTCCCCCATCTCTTTGCCGAGGTCATGCAGACCTACATGGAGACGCACGGCGTCAGCGAAGAGGACCTGGCGCGCATTGCGGTGGCGGAGTACGCCAATGCCACGCACAACCCGGACGCGCAGATGCGCGCGGTGGACTTGACGCTCGAGCAAGCGACGACAATCGAAGGGATCAACCGGTACATTGTTGAAGGCTTGCCGCTCAAGACCTATGACTGCTCGCAGATCACCGACGGGTATGCGGCGCTCATCCTGGCGACACGTGAAGGACTGGCGAGACTCGGACTCGCCGCTGTCGACTGCGTCGAGCTCGCGGGTTTTGCGCAAGCCACAGACCCGCTGGCCAAGGCGGGGCGCGACGTGCTGCGGCCAGCCGGCGCATTGAAGGCGATGAGCGAAGCCTATGCCATGGCGGGCGTCACTCCTGGCGATGTCACCGTGGCCGAAGTTCACGACTGTTTCACGGTGATGGGTGCGATCGGTGTCGAAGTGATCGGCAAGGCGGCATTCGGGGAGGGCGCTCGTTTTTGGAAGGAGTGTCGAGCGTCCGTGGAGGGAGAGTGTGCCGTCAACACATCGGGCGGCCTGATCGCGAAGGGACACCCGATCGGAGCCACCGGCATTGCGATGGTTGGCTGGGCAGCCAAGCAGCTGCTTGGCCGGGCGCCGGTGCCACTGCAGCGGCAAGATGCCGAGGTGGCGGCGACGTTCAATATCGGTGGACCGATTTGTGCCTCGGTGTGCACGGTCTTGAAGCGAGTGAGCTAGGCGGTTGGTTGGTCACCGGGTGCCGTCCAGGCACAGACTGCAGGGCACGAAGGGCACCGAGCGCAGCCTCGATGGGTGTGTCGAGATCGACGGAGGAATGAGGGGTGAAACGCGCGGCGGGCGCGGCCGAGGAGGCGAGTGAACGATGAGCGAGACAACTCCGGACGAGAGCGGACATCTGACGTTCGGCGACGACAAGATCTGGTACGAGCGGTTTGGACAGGGCGACAAGGAGACGGTGTGTCTCCTCAATGGCCTGGCAATGCACACCAAGGCCTGGTACTGGTTTGTGCCCGCATTGACCGATGACTACGACGTCGTTCTCTACGATTACTTGGGACAGGGTCAGTCTTCGTGCCCCGACCGGCCGCACTTCATCCCCGACTTTTGCAGGTATCTGACAGGCATCATCGACCATATCGAGATCGACAAGCTGCATGTGATGGGAATCTCCTACGGCGGCTTCGTGGGACTCGACTATGGGCGGTTGTATCAGGATCGGTTGCACACGCTGACACTGTCGGGGATTCTCCTCAGTCACGAGCGCCAGTTCGAGATGTACCAGGATCTGTCGCTGCGCTTCTATCGCGCAGGGCCTGTAGCCTTCGAGCTCTACACGCACTACCTCTACGAGAAGATATTCGGTGAGGCTTTCCTGCGCGCGCTGCCGCCGGAGAACCTCGAAGAGATGCGACTGCGCTTCTACGAGCGCTACAAGAACCGTGTCTACTCCCTGGTCCGCCTCACCGAGGCGCAGAATCCGTTTTTTGACGGCCTGGAGGAGCGCTTGACCGAATACCAAGCGGTCCGTACTCCGGTGCTTCTGGTCGCCGGCGAGCAAGACCGTGTGTTGCCGCTCTGGCAGCAGAAAAAACTTCTCGACGTCTTCCCGGACATTCGCTTTGAGTTGATCGAAGACGCCGGCCATGTCGTGTACCTCGAGAGAAAAGACGACTTCTTTCCGCTCTTCAAGGCGTTCATCAAGGCCAAGTCGACCGACTTCGAACGTCCGCGCCCATGAGCCATTGCGCAGGTGGGGTGAGGAGACGTGAGACGATCGGCGAAGAAACGGCCAGAAATCTTCGGCTGAATCGGCGGTCGAGGTAGAACCGTGGAAACGACGATTATCGCCAGCTGGGTTCTCGTCGTTGTGTATGCGGCGACAATCATCTCGCTGGTCGTCCGGGGCGCGCGGCGTAACAGGAGTGTTGCCGATTACGCGGTCGGCAACATCGCGTTTTCTCCCGTCGCCGTCGGGTTGGCGCTGGCTGCGTCAACGACCAGCGCGGCGACGTTCATCATCAACCCGGGTCTGGTCGCCTACTTCGGTCTGAGCGCGGTGTTCGGTCTCTGCGTCGTGCTGCCGATCTCGATGTTCGTCTCGCTCGTCGTCCTGACCAAGGGATTCCGCAAGTACGGTGACTCGGTCAAGGCATTGACACTGTCGCAGTGGGTGGGGCAGCGCTATCAAAGCAAGGGGTTCGCGGTCTTTTTCGCCTTTCTCTCGCTTCTTTTGGTCACCTTCATCGTGCTCATTCTCGTCGGGCTCACGAAGGTCGTCGCCGCCTCCCTCGGACTCAACGAGACCCTAGTGCTCGGAGCGCTGGTGGTGTTCTCGTTCGGTTACATGATGTTCGGGGGCGCCAATTCCATGGTGTACACGAACACCCTGCAGGGCGTCATCATGCTGGTGGTCGCGGTGATCCTCCTGGTCTCTGGTTCCGAGCACTTCGCCGCCGGCGTCGGCGGCTTCGTCGAAAGACTGCGAGACATCGATCCGAATCTCACGGCGCTCTACAACACCAGGAGCCCGTTGTTTCGTGATTGGTTCGAAGTGGCTTTCTGTGGGGCGATCGTCGGCATCGCCATTGTTTGTCAGCCGCACATCATCACTAAGTCGCTGCTGCTCAAGCGGGACCGCGACGTCAACCGCTACCTGGTCACCGGGATCGTCGTGCAGATGCTCTTCTTCCTGGTCGTCATCGTGGGTCTCTATGCGCGTCTCGACTTTCCGAGCCTCGAGCACGCCGGGCAGGCCATTCTCCCCGACGGCGTGACGTCGACCTACCTGGTGACGCAGTTTCCCTGGTTCGTCGGCGTCGTCGTGTTTCTCGGACTGATTTCGGCGGGAATGTCGACGCTCGAAGGGCTGATCCAGTCGATGTCGATCATCATCACCAATGATCTCATCCACACGATCCACGACTGGGTGACAGGCCGCGAGCTCTCAGACAGGTTCCTTTTTGCCCTGAATCGGGTGGTAGTAATGCTCTTGGCGGTGCTGGCGTTCGGACTTGCCTACTGGCAGCTCGTGGCTCCCAACTTGAGCGTGATCATC
>JAOTUP010000078.1 GCA_029863825.1 Acidobacteriota bacterium
CTCATTCCGGGGCCAAGCGGCCAACAGCTGATTCAAGCTCTCGCCCGGAGGCGCCTGCCGGAGTCTGCGGCATCGTGATCCGGGTTGAGGGGGATCAGCAGACGGTCTAAGATGTGCGAGCAGTTTCTGACTCCCATGGACTTCGCGCGACCCGGCCCGGCCCGCCAATCTAATCGCCTCGAAGTCGCCTGGCTTGCAGTGCTTTTTGCCCTGGCCCTGGGTTGCTACTTCCTGGCCCGCTACCCGATGGGCACGTGGACGATCGACGACGCGGGCATCACCTATTCGTACGCGCGCTCGATCGCCGCCGGAGAAGGAAGCACTCTCTTCGCTGAAGGCATGCCGGTCGAGGGGTTCAGCAACCCCCTCTCTGTCGCGATCAACGGAGCCCTGATTCGCGCGGGGCTGTTTCACCCGCTGCTGACACACGTTCCACTGGAGCTCGGCCTGTTTGGGTTGAGCGTCGTCCTGGTCTTTCTGTGGCTTCGCGACGCCGGAATCCGCAAGTCGATCGCGTTTCCGGCAAGCACCTTCTTTCTCGCACTGCAGCTGCTGACTCCCGCAACTCTGATCTGGTACTCGTCCGGACTGGAGAACGTGCAACTCACCGCCGCTATCACGGCATTGCTGTGGATTCACCAGCGATGGCTGCGCGGGAAGTTCCTTCCGGTGCTCGAGGCGCCGCTGTTTCTTGCCATCAGCTTGATTCGACCCGAGGCTTTTTTGTATCCCCTTGCGCTGGGCGCGGCCTTTTTCTGTCGAGTACCTTTCAGCCGCCGCGGATCGTTGCCCGCAACACCGTGGACACGAGCGGTGCTCGTCTTTCTCATTGTCGCTGGCGTCGGATCGCTTCTGCTCGTCGCGCGGTGGCAGATCTTCGGAGATCTCTTGCCCAACACCTACTATGCAAAGGCTTCGGGGACCTTTCAAGAGCTGAACGAATCGGGAGTTGGCAATAATCTCAGACGATACGTCTTCGGGGAGCTGCTGTTCTATCGCGGAACCTGGCTGTTCCTTGCCGCTGGCGCACTCGGTATTGTGCTCAGCCGCCGATACGCTCCGGTAGCCGGTCTCGTTTTCCTGCTCCCGGCCGCGGTTGCCCTGCCCGCCTTCGCCGGACCGGACTGGATGGGAGAACACCGCTTCGGGACCGCGCTTCTCACCGTGGTGCATCTCTGGTCGGTCTTCGGAGCGGCGGGCCTGGCCGAGAGCCTTCGGGCGCGGCCTGGAGGTGTTCGGACCCTAGGAGCGGCTCTCGTCGGTTTCGCCGCAGTGGTCACAGTGGCGTGGTGCGCCTGGACTGGACTGCCAAGATACTCGAGCTTCGTTCAGCAGCCGCACGCGACATTTGAGAATGTGGCCGACGGTGTCGGCTTCGTCCGGCTCGAACTCCAAGAACGGCTCGGGTTGTTCTCGCCCAACGTTCTCCTCGCGGATGCCGGGGGCAGCAGCTTCATCGGCCAGCTCCAATCCATCGACCTGCTCCGCCTGACCGACTATCACCTCGCGCGGCTCTTTCCCGCCGGAGACCAGCTCCTTCAATACATCTACTTCGAGCGCGGAGCCGAGTTGATCGAGGAGCATCATCGGATTCCTTCCTATCCGGGCTTCGAACAGGACTTCTTCCTGGCGGTCGAGTTCGCTAATCCGCACTCGGGAGAATTGATGCGGTACCAGATTCGGCGCGACCTGATCGAAGTCAGCCTGAGGCCAGCTGACACGGCCTTTCTGGGAGAGGCAGGTGGGATCCGCCTCTGGCGGTCCCGCCGCAACGTGCCGTTTGCCGTTCCGAGCGGTCTGGCGCGAGTCGAACTCCTGGTCGGCCAAGAGACTCCCCAGGCTGGATCGTTGGAGCTGCGCGTTTGCATCAAGCATGAATGCGACCGACTCGATCCGCTTCAGTTTCATTCGTTCGGCGGCGAGTCGCTCGTGACAATGACCGGACGCCTCTACCGGCAAGGATTCCTGATTCGAGCTCCGGCAGAGATGGGACAGTATCCGGTAGTCGTCGAAGTGTTAGACGGAGACACCCCGCTTCTCCGGGAGACGCTCGGCGAGATGACCGTGGGCACGACGCTTTCGACGAGCCCGTTCCCGGACCGGCTGAGGCCCGGCGCGGAGCCGCTGCTCGATCGGGCATTTCTCCTGGCGCAGCTCTCGCGTCAGGCCCGCCCGCGCCTCGCACGGGCCGAGTACCGGTCGGCGCTCGATCAATACCGGGAGGCGGCTCGGGTCCGAAGCTGGGCGGCGGCTTCGTTGTATGAACGACTCGCAGGCGACTCTGCTGCTCCGGTCCATCCCGTGCTCCGAAAGGAGCTCGAAGGCCTCGAGGTTGCCTTGGTTGCGGAGCTAGAGTCCCTACTCGAGCGCACGCGAACCCGACCTGGCAAGCACGGGCGTGCCAACGCCCGTGACCGGGCCGCGAGCTTGATCTTCAACCTACGGCGACTGGGATTTCGCGACCTGGGCCGCACGCCAGCTGCCGGCAGGCTGCGTGAGATGATCGAAGGAGAGTTGGAGACCGAACTCGACGATCGGGAGCGGTATCGACATCTGCTTCGACTGGTCGCGATCGAACCCCGCGACGTCGGCCATCAGAAAGCGCTCATGCGTGCCCGTCGAGAGCTTGCCGAGCACGACGGTGGAAGATCCGGCATGGCGCCGTCCTACTATCGGGCTCCGAACGACTGAGAACGCCGGTCTATGGCCGGTCAAGAAACGTCGACGATCAGACCTCATGTGCAATCATGACTGAGATTTGGCGAGTCCGCGCTTGGGCCGATCTCGAGCGCGGCACATGATGCGGGCAATCGTCCAGGAAAAGTACGGTCCACCTGAAGAGGTTCTCCAGCTCCGGGAGATCGGCACGCCGGTTGTCGGAGACGACGAGGTGCTGGTACGCGTTCGGGCGACGTCGGTTCATCCGGATGTGTGGCATGTCGTCACCGGCCGGCCCTACGTCCTGCGTCTGATGGGAGCCGGGGTCTCGAGGCCAAGAAACCCTGTTCCGGGAACGGATGCGGCGGGGATCGTGGAGTCGGTCGGCAAGGGCGTCACGCGCTTCGAGCCCGGTGACGAAGTATTCGGCGAGACACACACGAAGCTCCAGTGGCGGAACGGAGGTGCGTTTGCCGAGTTTGTGTCCGTGCCAGAAGAAACGCTGGCGCTCAAGCCGCACGGCATCACCTTTGAACAAGCCGCGGCCGTCCCGACGTCCGGGTTCATCGCCGTGCTTAACCTCGAGAGCGGTACACAGATCCAGCCGGGTCAGAGTGTGTTGATCAACGGGGCGGGTGGCGGCGTTGGCAGCATTGCCGTGCAGATTGCGAAGGCGCATGGCGCGAGGGTGACCGGGGTCGACAGTACGGACAAGATCGAGATGGTCCGCTCGCTCGGCGCGGACCACGTCATCGACTACACCCGGGAAGACTTCACCCAGGGCTCCGAGCGCTACGATTTCATCCTCGACGTCGCATCGAACCTGTCCCTCGCGGCCTCGAAGCGCGCGCTCACGCCCAAGGGGGTCTACGTTCTCATTGGTCATGATCATTTCGGAGCTGGGGTCGGTCGCGTTTTCGGAGGCCTGCCGCGTTTTCTGAAGCTCATCGCGCTCTCACCATTCGTGAGCCAGCTGCCCGAGATCAGCTTCTCGATGCCGAGCAAGGGAGAGGTCATGGCCGTCCTGAAGGAGCTCCTCGAAGCGGGGAAGCTCACGCCCGTCGTCGACCGGACCTACCCACTCGAAGACGTGACTGACGCTATGCGCCGTCTGGTAGAAGGACGTGCTTGCGGGAGGATTATCATCACCCCATGACCTGATGGCCTGGGCGTGGTTGGCGCGCTCACGAGATTGAAGGACGCCACGTGACAGATCAGTACAGGAGCGGATCAGGTCGCCAGAGGGGCGGTTCGGTGACCGCATCCGCGCGGCGGCGCACGTTGCCTCCGGCTTCTTCCGTGACGCCCTTCCGCCGCGGCGAGGATCACAGGTCCCGCACGGCAAGCGCTCGGTCCGAGCAAGAAAGGCGTAGGGGAGACTCGTGAAAGCGATCGTACGCACGGCCTATGGACCACCGGAGGTTCTTCAGCTCGAGGACGTGGACAAGCCGGCTCCCAAGAACGATGAGGTCCTGGTCGAAGTTCAGGCGGCATCCGTCAATTCATCTGACTGGGAGCTGCTGCGGGGAAAGCCGCTCTGGGCTCGTCTGTGGGGGTTTCTGAGGCCACGATACGAGATCCTCGGATCGGACATCGCAGGCCGGGTGGAAGCAGTCGGTAGCAACGTCGAGCGTTTTCAGCCGGGCGACGAGGTCTTCGGTGACATTTTCGGTTCGTGGGGTGGTTTCGCCGAGTACGTGTGCGCGCGTGAAGATCGACTCGTGCTGAAGCCGGCCGGTATGACATTCGAAGAAGCTGCGGCCGTTCCTCAGGCTGCCGTCATCGCCCTGCAGGGTGTTCGCGACAAGGGAAGAGTCCAGCTCGGGCAGACGGTGTTGATCAATGGGGCGGGTGGCGGGGCGGGTTCGTTCGCGGTGCAGATTGCGAAATCACTTGGGGCTAAGGTCACTGGCGTAGACAGCACGAGGAAGATGGACATGATGCGCTCGATTGGCGCGGACCATGTCATTGACTACACGCAAGAAGATTTCACCCGGAAGGGACAGCGCTACGATCTGATTCTCGATCTTGCCGCCTACCATTCAACGTTCGATTACAGGCGTGCGTTAGGCCGGAGAGGAATCTACCTCGTCGTCGGCGGCTCGATGGCTCGAGTCTTCCAAACCGTGCTCCTGGGGTCTTTGATGTCAGTGACCGGCAGCAGGAAGATGGGACTCCTGGCCATGAGACCGAACACGGAGGATCTGGAGTCTTTGAAAGAGCTCTATGACGCCGGCACGATCGTATCCGTCATCGACAGACGCTACTCCTTGGGTGAGGTTCGTGAAGCGCTACGGTATCTGGGCGCAGGACAGGCCAAAGGAAAACTCGTCATCATCTTGGGGCAAGGAGCCGACACCTGAGGGCGCGCTGTAGCCGACCGGCACCCTACGGCGCTTCATGGCGGCCGGGCGGTGGGTGGGCAAGCCACCTTCCGGTCATGAGGCCACCTTCCCACGATGCAGGTCATCCGTCTCTCTGGAGAGGAGCTATTCGGGCGTTAGCGGCCCGGTGCGGAGAATGGACCGCAGGCTCGCCTCTCGTCCGGCATAGTCGGGATCCCCAGCCAGATTACTGGTCTCGCCCGGATCACGCTTGTGATCGTAGAGCTCGATGCCGGACCGGCCTTCGTCCCATTCGGTATAGCGCCAACGCTTGGTGCGCACCGACCGCCCGAACACCTTCTCACCTTCGACCTCGCGCAGCACCTGGCTGAAGGCCGCCTTCTTGAGGACCTTGCGCGGCTTGTCGAGGAGAGGACGCAGACTCACACCATCGAGCCGGTGAGGACTCTTCAAGCGGCAGTAATCCACTACGGTCGGATAGATGTCGACGAGCTCGATCAACCGCCGAGAGGACCTTCCCGATCCTTTCATCCCCGGTGCATAAGCGATGAACGGCGTTTGAACTGAGGGCTCGAACAGCGTGTTCTTGTCCCACCAGCCCTGCTCACCCAGATGGTAGCCGTGATCGCTGAGGAAGATGAAAAGAGTGTTCTCCCACAGATCGAGCCGATCCATCGCATCGAGGATGATGCCGAGCTGAGCATCCATGAAGGAGACTGTTGCGTAGTAGGCGCGCAGGAACTCGCGTCGGTCGCGCTTCTTGAGCCTGCTGAATATCTCGATCTTCTCTTGACTCCCAAGGGCCAGAGGCGTCGACGCGAGATCCCTGGTCATCGACGGGAGTGGATCGAATTGATCTAATCGGTAGATCTGAAAATAGCGCTCCGGAGCGAGATACGGTGAGTGGGGCCGGTGAAAGCCCACCGCGAGGAAGAACTTCTGATCACCTATCTCATCAAGAAAGCTCGCCGACATGCGGCCAATTCTGCCGTCGCCGAAATCGCTATCGCTGCCCTTCGAGGCGAGCCAGCGGCACCAACTGGGCACGCCGCCACACATATTACGACCGGTTCCCGTTCTTGCCGCACTCGTCGTCTCTGGAAACACGGCGAGATCCCACATGCCGGGCTCGAGCCACTTTTCTCCTTTGTGGAATACCTTACCGATGGTGGCGGTGAAGTACCCTCGCTTCGCTAAGACTTCGGGCAGGGTTACGACATCGGGGATTATCTCCCGGTAGAAGGTCTTGTTATCTTGCACGCCGGTCGAGTCCGGCCTGAGACCCGTCAGGAAGGATGTGCGGCCAGGATTGCACACCGGCACCTGAACGTAGGCCCGCTCGAAGCTCATCCCTCGCGCGCGCAGGCGCTCGAGGTTCGGTGTCACGGCCGGAGGCAGATGGGAGGCATCCAACACTCGCAGGTCGTCCACCATGACCAGAATGACGTTGGGTCGGGGGGCCTCGATCGCGCCCGTTTCCGCCGGCAGAAGCCCGCACACCAGAGCGCTCATTAGCATGGCCGGAAGCATGTGTGCGCCGCGCGTAGTCGGGCTCATCGACCGCAGCAATCTCGGCCCTCTTTGCGCCGCTCGACAGCGTAAGAGAAACCGTTTCGTCAAGCACCTTGTCATCTTCCTTTGAGTCTTCATAGGCGTCAGTCCCTGTCCAGGAGCGCAACGATACCAGCCTGTCTCCGCCAAGGTCGTGCCGCCACCCACGTGTACAGAAATCTGCGGTGTCACGGAGGAGGAAGCCGCCACGGTCGCCTCCGAATCCCAAGATAAGGCACCCAGGTAGGGATTGAGACTCTCTCCTGCCCTGCTCGAGGTGCCTGCTCGAGGTGCCACAGGTTTCGACAGAGCCAGTGATTACTTGCCTTTAACGAAACCTCTGACACCTCCGCCCGACTGGATGTAGGCTGTGCCAGGTTCCTGCCTCCCGGTCGTGGACTACTCCGGCGGGTGAAGTCGAGTACCTAGCAAGCGCGAGTCCGGGCTGCGTGACCACGCCTTGTCGGTCCAGATAATGTAGAGCCACTCCGATTGTGGTGGGAGAGGATCCAATTCAACCCAGCGGAGTTCCGGTATCCCAAAGACAAGGTGTCGAAGTCGCCGGCCGTCGTCTATGAACGCGGTGATTGGATAGTCCTCCTTATCAGCCCATGTGGACAGGCCCAGTGCCGGAATCACGGCAGCCTCCGTGGAATTGGTCACCACTAGACCCGCTGGGTGACGACCGCGGGTCCATCCGTCCGGGCTCACACCTGTCGCAACCATCTCTGTCCCTCTCAGTAGCCTTCTTTCGACCGAATCGTCTTCAAGGATGGCCTTCAAGACTCGCGCCCTTTCCTCGGGGTCCTTGTAGAATCTGAGTCCAGCTAGCCGTTCGCGAATACTCTTCGCCCTGACCTGCGGAGTGCTCCCGGCCAGAAACTGCGGATGCTTCCAGTCCCAGAGTGAGTATCCCTGCCATCTGATCGTCTCGCTGACCGTAGCGCCTCTCACATTGACAAAGACTGAAGCTGCGATCGCCAAGGTTACGAGGATTCTGAGTCCGTAGCGCTC